>NZ_DJDV01000097.1:0-82394 GCF_002431195.1 Sphingobium sp. UBA5915
GCCCACCACCCGAGTCGGTCAACAGGGAAAACATCATTATTTCAAAAAATCTTTCTGCGGTGGGAACCTTTCCAAGGCGTCGACCGCATCTTCACCGGTCATGATGCGCGGCGATCAGCCGGCGGGCAGCATGACGACATCGCCCGGAGCGTCGCGCAAGCGCAGATAGAGCTTTCCGGCCGTTGGCAGGGGCGCCTTCAGCACGGCCCCGGTATAGCCATGCGCGACGGTCGCGGCGTCGTTCAGCGTCGCGGTGGCGCCGACCGCCTCGATCAGAAACAGATCACGCCCGCTGATCGTGCAGCCCTCCGCCACCGTGGCGCATGTGACGGCATCGACGCGGGGAAGGCGTGCCAGCGTCACAAGCGGTTGCCAGTCGCTTGCTTCTCCATTGTGGAGAAGGCGCATCTGAAGCGGTCCGAACAACGCCGGCCCGAAAGCCGAAGGATCGAGCCGCGCCACTAGGACATGCGGCCCTTCCATCTGCAATGCCTTGCCAGCCGTCAGGCGCACCATATCGCCGCCATCGGTTGTGGCGACTTCAATCACGTCGGCGGGCGATAGGCGCACGTCCCCGTCAACCGCGACCGAAAAGCTCATGTATCCATCGTCCGGCAGCAACGTGTCAGGGAGCAGGATCAATGCCTTCCCTTCATCGCCGGGCGGGCGGGCCACGATCGTCTTGCCCAGAAGGCGGATCTGGGGGCGCGGCGTGGCGACCTTCACGCTCAGGTCGACCTTGCGGCCATCGCGCAACGACACCTCAGCGGTCATGGCGCGGCCTGGTTCCAGCGCCTGTCCCTCAATCGCCTTCAACATCAACCGGTCGGACTTGCCTTCGCGCGTCAATCCGTCGGGGCGCAGCAAAAGGTCACCGAGCGCAACGCTATCGACCTGGTCCAGCCGCTGACCGGCAAGCGTGGCGGTCCGATCACCGGCATGGATGGTCAAGCCGTCAAGGCGGCTGGGTTCGGCATAGCTGCGAAGGGAGAGAATCGAGGGCTCTGCAACGCCCAGATATTTGACCGTCAGTTCGAGCGGCCCTGCCCTGCGTTCGGTCAGGGGCAATGTGACCGCGATCGAGCCACTGTCCCTGACCTTCCAGCCGAGCGATTGAGCCTGCCCCCCGGGCGCGCGCAGGGTAACGCTTTCGACGCAAGCCGGCGCACCGCCGTTCAGGCGCACCGCATTGTCGCGCCCCACCACCAGCGAAGGCTTATCACCCTCGATCGACCATCCCTTTTCGTCGGGCAACTGAACGGTGAAGTCCGGCCCATCGAAGCGGTTGAAGCCCCATTTCCCGTGGAGATGTGCACGAACCGACCCCTGCAACGTCCGAAACTGTCCGCTATTGGCTGCAAGCACATAGCCACCACGATCGGCGCGTGGCGTCACGGGAACGTCGATCGTACCGCCCGACGCCGTCCTGAACGCCAGTTTCATGTCGCGGGCATAGGCCGTGGAATAGATCAACGGCGCCCCTTCCACCGGGAGTACGGCGTCTGGCCGCACCGCGCAGACCGGTCCTTGCGCGCCGCTGCGCAGTCGGGGCGGACTATCCGCCTCGATGGCCGGCATTGCGACGACCATAACCGATTTGGGCTTTTGAAAAGATGGCGCCGCGTTCAGCAGCAGGTGCATCGCGTCCCCTTGCCGCACGCTCAGGGTCGGAAGATAATCAAATTCAGGATTGCTGAACGCACCGAAAATGCGCGCGATATCGCGCGCCACGCCGATATAGGGGCTGTAATAGCCATAGCCCGCTTCCCGCGTGGCGCTCAGTTGCAGCGCCAGGTCAGTCGGCGCGCCGGTTAGCGTTTCGGCCATGGAACTGCTGTGGACATCGGTCAGCACCAGCGATTCGCGATTATCGAGCAAACAGGCCGCCTGCATCTCGATCACCTTCGACAGGCAATCCTCGTTCAATTTCATCGACAGGCTCCGCGCCAGGACGGGCGCCAGCGTGCGAAGATATTCCGGATGCGTATTTTCCTGCGCCTGTATCGCCGCCATGAAACTGTCCAGCCGTGACCGATCGAGCGACGCCTGATTGAGGTCCTGAGTCGCACGCACGAATTCACCTGGCTTGCCGCGCACGGCGTCGCTCAGCGTCCCTTCCGCCCCGCCGGTATCGGGCACCAGGAAAAGGACCATCTGTCGCGCGCCCTTGGGAACGGTCAGTTCCAGTTCGCGGTCCTTTGCCTTTTTCTTCCAGGTTTCGGCAAACTGGACCCAGTCCTTGGGCGGTGGATTGGTCGCACCACGCAAAAAGGCCGCAACGAGAATGAAGCGCGCGCCCTGATCCTGGGGCAGGTCCGCCCGGATCGCCAGCCTGTCTCCTTCGGACAGACTGGGCACTTGCCCGATCGGCAAAGTCTGGTCGCCGCGCGTCACCATGATGCGCAGAGCCGGCCCGGACAATTCGAACGGCGCGGGGTCGGCCGCCGCTAGCGGCATTGACGCCGCCATGGCCAACACAGCCGCGACCCAGCCAGCGATCATCATCCTGTTGAAGGGCAAGCCTGTCTTCCTGTCATTTCGCTCGGACCAAAGTCGCCGGCCCATTTCCCATATCGGCGCGAACAAGCCAAGACAGGGCATAACGCAAAGGTCGTGGACCAGTTCATCACGAATAGGACTTTAAGGCAGCTATTTTGCCCTTCCCTGAACGACGGCCGCGGCATCGGAGATATATGCGAACATTGCGGGGCTTTGATCCTGGCATCGCGTCCGGCGCTTGTCCCTGGCGCGATGGCCCAGGACAAGCGCCGCTCCTGATAACGGGCGATGGGGGTCGCAGCCATCGCCTGGCCGTCGTCAGAAGGCTGTGAAGCCGTCTCCGCTACAATGCGAAAAGACGGCGGGCGGGATGCGACGAAGGAATGGTTGCCTTGATCTTGCGGGGATGCCCGGCTGCCATTCCTGGCCACGCGTTTTTCCCAGCGCCGATCATAGCCTATATCCTCCAGCGCCCCTCGCCGGCCAATCTCAGTGGCCCGGCCATCATCCGGCAGAAGACATATTGTCAACGCCAGGCCCAGCCGTTGAAACGATGTGCAGCAAAATTGAGACAAATTGCCTCGATCACGCTAAACCCCCACAAAGAATGGTTAATCGCCAGGGAGGAATGGGGTTGTCGCCGATGGACAAACCGGAAACTTTGTCTGTACCCTCTTTCGGGATTTCCACTGATGCGATGACAGGACCCGAGGCGCTGGCGGCTTTCCGCCAATCAGTGCAGGATGTGTTCACGCTGACTTGCCTGGGCGATGAGCGGCAATATCGCCTCAACCTTTCTGCGTGGCATCTTGGCACCATCATGGTCGGACGGTTCCAGTGCTCCGCATTGGCCTTTGATCGAGACGCTGCTCTGGTCGCAACCAGCGGCCTCGATCACCTTCTGGTCCAACTCTATGTGGAGGGTGGTTTCGCTGGCGTTGCAGCCGACCATTCGGTCGTTGTGACGGCCGGTGACGTCGTCATCTTCGATCTGGCTCAAGGACTGAAAACACGGGCGACGGATTTCACGAACATCTCGGTGCTGATACCCCGCCCTTTCCTCGCGCACCATTGTGACGACGCGTCCCGGCTGCACGGACATGTGCTGCCTGCAAATGGGGCGATCGCGGCGATGCTCGGCAGCTATATGCGTGCGCTTGTCGACCGGTTGCCCACGCTGACCCCGGGGGATGCCCAGGTCGCGGCCCGATCGACCGTCGCGCTGGTAACAACGATGCTGGCCGATCAGGGCGGCGGTGGGTTTGCGCCTACGGCCCCCGCGCCCCTATCCCCGTTCCGCAAAGTGGCGCAGGAGATAGACCGGCGGCTTAGAGAGCCATCGCTTGACGCCGCGTCGCTCGCACAAAGCCTGGGCATGTCACGCGCAACCCTGTATCGAACCTTCCAGCCGGTCGGCGGGATCGCGGACTATGTCCGCCGTCGTCGTCTGGCGGTGGCGGCGATCATCCTGTCGAGCCCCGCCAATCAACGGCGCAAGATTGGTGAGATCGCCCGCGATTGCGGCTTTGCGAGCGAATCCGTGTTCAGTCGCGCCTTCAGAAGCGCCTTCGGCATCGCCCCCGGGCAAGCGCGTCAGTGCGGCGCGGATTTCTGGTCGCAACCGCACCTGCTGGCCCAGGACAATGGCAGTCTCGACTTCGCACGCTGGATGCGGATGCTCCATCCCTGATCCAGCAACGACAGCAGACCCGACACTCGCAGTCCCCGCGCGCAAGTGGTTCAATCCCGGCGAAACACCGGCGGGCGCTTTTCGAAGAAGGCGGTGAAGGCTTCTACAGCTTCGGGCGAAGCCATAGCCTGCCGGAACAATGCGGCCTCCTGCTGCATCCTGCTGGCCAACAGCGCAGGATCGCCCTTCATCAGCCTGCGCGTCGCTGTGAGAGCCTGGGGAGGTTTGGCTACCAGCGCTGCGGCCTTGGTTCGGGCATGGTCGATCAGCGCCTCGCTGGGTATGATAGCCGTGATCAGACCCGCGCGGTCGGCAGCCTCGGCATCGAGCGGTTCGCCCAGCAGCAGCATTGCCGCTGCCTTGGCATGCCCCAGGATTGCGGGCGCGAGCAGGCTGGAGCCCGCTTCGGGGACCAGGCCCAGATTGACGAAAGGCAAAATGAAACGCGCGTCAGGCGCGGCGTAGATCAGGTCGCAATGCAAGAGCATGGTGGTGCCGACGCCGACCGCCAAACCCTGCACCGCCGCCACCAACGGCTTGTCGAAAGCGGCGATCGCCTGAATGAAATCAAAGGCTGCCGCCCCTCCTTCCGGACCGGCCCTGAAATCCGCCAGGTCATTTCCCGCGCAAAAGGCATCCCCCCGTCCCGTGATCAGCACCGCGCCAACCGCTTCGCGCGCCGACGCATCCGCCAGCGCGGCTATCATGGCGTGATACATGGCGCCTGTCAGAGCGTTTTTCTTGTCCGGGCGATCGAGATGGATCTCCACCACGCCCTCATTTTCGATGATCGCTACATTCTCGCTCACGCCCGGCCTCTCCCTTGTTGCGCTGCAAAGGGAAATTGTTGGCGCAGTCTGACGGGCGCGTCTATCCCCTGCGTTTCGATCAAATGGTGCCAGATGTGATGATGAACCGATTGCGCCAGGCGCTCGACCCGTTTCTGCTGATGCTGATTGCGACCGTCGCCCTAGCGTCCGTGCTGCCGGCGCGCGGCCAGGGCGCGCGCATTGCCGAGGGCATGGCGGATGCGGGCATCGTGCTGCTTTTTTTCCTCCACGGCGCGAAATTGTCGCGCGCCGCCATCTGGCAGGGCGCCCGAGCCTGGAAACTCCATGGCGCGACATTGGCGATGACCTTCCTTCTCTTTCCCATATTGGGATGGCTGATCAGCCGATTCGGCCCACTGCCGGAAAGCTTGGGCACCGGATTGCTGTTCCTGACCTTGCTGCCATCGACGGTTCAGTCCTCCATCGCCTTCACCGCGATCGCTCGCGGCAATGTCGCCGCCGCCGTGGTCAGCGCCTCCTTCTCCAATCTGTTGGGCATAGTGGTGACACCGCTGCTGGTCGCGCTGTTGATACAGCGGGGCGGAGGCGGAAGCCTCATTTCCCTCTCCGCCGTGGAGGGGATCGTGCTGCAATTGCTGCTGCCCTTCGTCCTTGGCCATATGCTGCGCCCCTGGATCGGCAGCTTCATCGATCGGCACCGGGCGAAGATCGGCCGCGTGGATAGGGGATCGATCCTGCTGGTGGTCTATGCCGCTTTTTCCGCCGCTGTCGTGGAAGGATTGTGGCGGGTCGTGTCGCAGGATGAGATGCTGACGCTGGTCGCCGTTTCGGCCGGTCTGCTGATCATCATATTGCTGACCAGCTGGGGTCTGGGGCGGCTGATGGGATTGTCCCGCGAGGATGCGATCGTGCTGCAATTTTGCGGGTCCAAGAAGAGCCTGGCGTCGGGCGTGCCCATCGCCGGCGTGTTGTTTCCGGCGGCGATGGCGGGGCCGATCCTGCTACCGGTCATGGTCTTTCACCAGATACAGCTGATGGCCTGCGCCTGGCTCGCGCGACGCTATGGCGCGCACGCTGCCATCGAGGGAGACGCGGCGATGGTGAGAGGATGACAATGCGGAAGCCGGTCCTGACCGACATAGAGATGGCGCGCTTTCTGGCGCAGATCGATCTCTTGGCCGACGCCGTGATCGCGTCTGGCTGGCGACCCGACTGGATCGTGGGCATCGGCCGCGGCGGGCTGGCGCCGGCAACCTGGCTCAGCCATGCTTTGGGACGACCGATGCTATCGGTCGATCTTTCCGCGCAGGTCCCGGCCTTTGCCGAAACGCTGCTGGGCGAATTGCGATTGCGGGTGAAGGCCGGCGAACGGCTGCTGGTGGTGGACGACATCAATGACAGCGGGCGCACGATCCAGCGCCTGCGCAGCGCGCTCGGCGAAGCCGACGCGGCGCTGCTGCGCGTGGCGGTGTTGATCGATAACAGCCGATCGGCGGCGCGGGTGGACTATCGCGCGGAAACGATCGACCGGGCAGTAACCAAGGACTGGTTCGTATTTCCCTGGGAAAAGGCAGCAAGTCGGGCCAGCATCCTTGCAGATTGGGGCGAGCAGCCGGATCGTACCGCCTGATCACGCCGACGGCGAACGCGACAGCTTCATCGACTTTGCACATGCAGTTGTTATACGATTGTAAAGTGAGCAGCGTGATGGAGTGAGGGGCATGGGCAAGCGCTATGATGCCGTGATCATCGGGGGCGGACATAATGGCTTGGTCTGCGCCTTTTATCTGGCACGCGCAGGCTACAGGGTCCGGATCCTCGAACGCCGCGCGATAGTCGGCGGCGCGGCCGTCACCGAAGAATTTCATCCCGGCTTCCGCAATTCGACGGCGAGTTACACGGTAAGCCTTCTCCACCCCAGGATCATTCGCGATATGCGGCTGATCGACCAGGGCTACAAAGTCATCGAGCGGCCGGTGAGCAATTTCCTGCCCTTGCCGGACGACCAATATCTCATTCTGGGCGGCGGCATCGCGCGGACGCAAGCCGAATTCGCCAAATTCAGTCCGCGCGACGCCGACGCCCTGCCTGCTTATTATGCGTCGCTGGAAACGGTGGCGAATGTCATCCGCGACCTGGTGCTGACATGCCCGCCCAATGTCGGCGACGGCATGACAATGATGCTCGATGCGCTAAGGCAGGGTCGACATGTCGCAGCGCTCACCATCGAACAGCAGCGCGATGTGCTGGACCTGTTCACCAAATCAGCGCGCGGCTTCCTGGATAGCTGGTTTGAGTCCGACCCGGTCAAGGCCGCCTTCGGCTTTGACGCGGTGGTCGGCAACTATGCGTCGCCCGACACCCCCGGCAGCGCCTATGTCCTGCTGCACCATGTTTTCGGTGAAGTGAACGGGAAGAAAGGCGCCTGGGGGCATGTCGTCGGCGGCATGGGATCCATCACTCAGGCGATGGCGCGGGTTGTCCAGGCGATGGGGGTCGAGGTCAGTCTGGAAGCGCCCGTCGCGCGCGTGCTGGTCGATGGCGACAAGGCTGTAGGCGTGCGTCTGGAGGGCGGCGAGGAGGTCATGGCCAAAAGGGTCATCGCCAATGTCGGGCCAAGGCTGCTCTATGAGCGGATGATGGAACCCGACGACCTTCCAGCGGACTTCGTCAAGCGTATCAAAGGTTTCCGAACCGGGTCGGGCACGTTTCGCATGAATGTTGCCCTGTCCGCCCTGCCCGATTTCCGCTGCCGGCCGGGGGAAGGGGCGCATCATCAGTCCGGCATCATCATCGCCCCCAGCCTGGATTATATGGATCGCGCCTTCATGGACTCAAAGCGTGACGGCTGGTCGCGCGCGCCCATTGTCGAAATGCTGATCCCCTCCACCGTAGATGACAGCCTGGCACCGGCCGGATGCCATGTCGCCAGCCTGTTCTGTCAGCAATTCGCGCCGCATCTGCCCGACGGACGGAGTTGGGACGATGCCCGGGAAGAGGCGGCCGACACCATCATCGCGACGGTCGATGCCCAGGCGCCGGGCTTTGCCCGCAGCGTTATCGCTCGTCAGATCCACTCGCCGCTCGACCTTGAGCGCACATTCGGGCTGATCGACGGCGACATCATGCATGGCGCCTTGACGCTGGATCAGATGTGGGCGGCGCGGCCGGTGCTAGGCCATGGCGCCTACCGCGGGCCACTGCGCGGCCTGTATATGTGCGGCGCCGGAGCGCATCCCGGCGGCGGCGTTACCGGCGCGCCGGGCCACAATGCGGCGCGCGCGGTGTTGCGGGACGGCGCGATCCTTGGACGGTGGCGCGGCTGACGCCCCGCTCCATTATCAATGCGCGGCGGACGTGTCGACCTTGCCGACAGGCTTGGGCGCCATCCACACAATCGCGGCGGCGACGAAGAGGATGATCGCGGAGATGAAGAAGACATGGTCGATGGCGATCACCGTCGCCTCCTGCTCGACGATATTGGCTATCACCTGCCGGATCTGGTCGGGCGACAGGCCCAATGACGAGAGGAGCGACTGGGTCTGGTCAGGCTGAAGCACGCGCGTCATTTCGGCGCGCGACACGCGCTGGGAATCACCCCATTCGGTCAGCACCAGAGATGTCGCGATCGCTGTCGCCATCGTACGTACGAAATTCTGGAGGCCGGCGGCCGAGGCGGTTTCGCTGGGCAGCACCGATCCCAGACTGAGCGTCGTTAGCGGAATGAAGAAGAAGGGCAAGGCGAAGCCCTGAATGAACTGCGGCAGGGCCATGCCATAAAAATCGATGCCGCTGGTCCAATGGGCACGCCACAACGACATGATCCCGATCCAGGCGACGGCGCAGGAAATCAGCAGGCGCGGGTCCGTCTTGGCCATCATCCGCGCGGCGATCGGCGCGGTGAACAACGCCGCCATGGCGGTGAGCGCGGTCACGATACCCGCCCAGGTCGCGGTATAGCCCATCGACATCTGAAGCCATTGCGGAATGACGACGATGCTGGCGAAATAGGACCCGAAGCACAGCGACAGGGTGAAAAGCGCAGAGCTGAAGCCAACATGGCGGAACACGCGCAGGTCCACGACCGGATGCTCCTCAGTCAGCTCCCAGATGACGAAGACGCAGAAGCCGAGCGCAGCCATGATCGCCAGCGCGATGATCGTGGGATCCGCGAACCAGTCATGATCGCGGCCGATGTCCAGCATGATCTGAAGACAGCCGATCCAGAAGACGAGCAATGCCAGTCCGACCTTGTCAATGCGCACCCGGGCCGTTTCGGTTTCTACGGGCCGCAGCAAAGCCTGAGCGGCAAAGACACACAGCACGGCGATCGGGAGGTTGATGAAGAAAATCCAGTGCCAGCTCCAATTGTCGCTGATATACCCCCCGACGATCGGCCCCAGCGCCGGCCCCATCAATGTCGTCATCGCCCACATGCCCATCGCGCGATTGCGCGTTTCGGGCGGAAAGATGCGCATCAGCAGCGTCTGCGACATCGGCATGATCGGACCGCCGCAAATACCCTGGCCGATCCGGCACGCGACAAGCATGCCAAGCGTCGTCGACAGGCCGCACAGAACGGAAAAAAGACCGAAGCCGGCCATCGCAAGGGTGAAGACCCGCACCACCCCGAAACGTTGCGCGAGCCAGCCGGTCAACGGTACGCAGATCGCCTCCGCCACGGCGTAGGAGGTGATAATCCACGTTCCCTGATCGGGAGAAATGCCAAGATTGCCGGCAATGTGCGGGACCGACACATTGGCGATGGTCAGATCGAGCACGACCATCAAATTGCTCAATGCCAGAACCAGTCCCGCCAGCGTCCGGGTGCGCGGCGAAAGCCGCGAGAAGATATCGTCTTCGCTCGCCATGCCGCGCGCTCCCTTCAGTCGGCCAAGTCGATCTCGACTTCCATCGAGAGGCCGACGCGCAGCGGGTGCGCAGCCAGTTCCTTGGGATCAAGCGCGATCCTCAACGGCAGGCGCTGCACCACCTTGATCCAGTTGCCGGTCGCGTTCTGCGCAGGGATCAGCGCCATGGAAGAGCCGGTGCCACCGGAAAAACCCACAATCTTGCCATGATAGACGACGTCACCACCATAAAGGTCGGACGTCACCTTGGCGGGCATGCCGATACGGACGCCGCGCAACTGCTTTTCCTTGAAATTGGCATCGACATAGACCTGCGAAATCGGGACGATGGACATGATCGGGCTGCCCTGCGCAACGCGCTGGCCGACCTGCACCTGCCGCTTGGTGACGACACCATCGATCGGCGCGCGAATGGTCGTGCGTTCCAGATCGAGCTTAGCGGATTCGAGCCGCGCCTTCGCGGCCAGGACCGCCGGGTCGGTGTCTTCGGTAGACCCGCGCACCAGCGCCTGGTTGGCTTCCAGTTGGCCAGTCGCCGCACCGCGCGTCGCCTCGGCCGTCTTGACGCCCGCTTGCGCCAGCCTGAGCGCCGCCTGCGCACTGACATAAGCGGTCTGCGCGGCAGTCACTTCGTCGCCCGACACTGCGCCATCGGCAACCAGCGCTTCGCGGCGCTGCAAGTCGACGCGCGCCTTTTCAAGATCGGCCTGCGCGGTGGCAAGCTGGGCACGCGCCTGAACGATATCGGCGCTGCGGGCCTGAACCTGCGCGGCAAGCGAATCGCTGGTCGCATCGGTCTGGCGGAAACGACGGCGCGCTTCAGCCAAGTCGGCTTCTGCCTGCGCGACGGCGATCTTGGCGTTGGTCGGATCAAGCTTGACGAGAATATCGCCCTTCTTGACCGACTGCGTGTCGCTGACCAGCACGTCGATCGCCTGCGCGCCGATCAGCGGCGTCACCTGCGCCATTTCCGCATTCACATAGGCATTGTCGGTGCTGACATGATTGCGGCCAAACAAAAGATACCAGGCGCCCCACAGCAGGGCGACCACCAGCACCAACAGGCCCAGCCGGATCAGCCATTTGCGCCGGGCGCTGTTGCGCTGGTCCTGCTGCGCGTCCTGTTCGGAGGCCTGCGGCTCGCTCGTCCGCGCGATATTTTCAGGTTCGGCGTCAGCCATGGATGTCGTCCTTGGGCAAAGCAGCGCTGGCGGTAAATCCGCCGCCCAGCGCTCGGATGAGAGCGATGTCGAGCGAGAAGGCGCTCGCATCCAGATCAGAGACGGTGCGTTGGGCAGCGAGCAGCTGATCCTCGACATTCAACACGTCGAGATAGGGCGAAAGCCCCCCCTTGTAGCGTTTCTGCGCTACGTCATAGGCGTCGCGCGAGGCGGCCAGCGCCGCGCGGGCGTCCGCCAGACGCTGTTCGAGCGCACGACGGCTGGTGACGGCGTCTGCAACCTCCTGATAGGCGGTTAACACCGTCTTATCATAGGTCGCCACCGCCTGATCATAGACGGCGCGGGCGCTCCGATACTGCCCGCGCAGCGCGCCGCCATGGAACAGCGGCAGGCTGATCGCAGGTCCGGCATTGCCGAAGATCGAATCCTTTTTGAACAAGGTGTCCAGGAAAGGCGACGCGCCGCCTTGTGCGCCGTTGCCGGTAAAGACAGTGTTATAGCCAAGCGACTGCACGCCGATCAGCGCACCCAGCCGGACGGCGGGGAAGAAATCGGCGCGCGCGACCTTAATTCGCTTGGCCGCAGCTTCCGTGCGGGCCAGCGCAGCGGCGATATCGGGCCTGCGCGCGACTAGATTGGTCGTAACATCGGCCGGCAGACCGAGCGGCGAGAGTTGACCTTTGGCGGGCCGCGTAATCGACAGACCGCGATCCGGCCCGGCGCCGATCAGGGCCGCAATCTGATGCTGGCGCAGGGCGATCGCCACCTTGGCGCCGGCAAGCTGCGCCTTGGCGGCCGAGACGGTCGCGTCGGCCTGGCGCACGCTGCCGCGCGTTTCGAGGCCATTCACGCGCCGTTCCGCAGCGAGTTTCTGGCTGGCCATCCGGATGTCGAGCGTGCGCTGCTGCACCTCTGCCTCGTCATAGAGCCGCGCGAGATCGGCATAGGCGTTGGCGATCCCGGTGGTGAGCGCGAGCTGCGCCTGTCGCGCGTCAATTTCAGCGGCCCGCGCTTCGGACGTCGCAGCCGCCAGCGCCGCCTTGTTCTTGCCCCACAGGTCAAGGTCCAGCCCCAAGTCCAACGCCACGCGACCTGTGCCCAACCATCCCTGCGGCACGAATTCCTTTGGCAGGCCCATATTGTAGCTCTGCTTCGTGGTATTGGCGCTGGCTTCCAGATCGGCCGACGGCAGCGTCGCGGCCCCCGCCTGTTGCGCCACTGCCTGTGCCTGACGGAATCGAGCGGCGGCGATCGCCATATCCGGCGCGTTCTTCAGGCCTTCTTCGATGATTGCCGTCAGTTGCGGATCGCCATAGGCCACCCACCAATCATCGGCCGGCCAGACGGCTTCAGGCGCGGTCAGGCTTTGCCGGGCATCGACGCTCTGGGCCGAGCGAATTGCGGGTTCCTGCCCGAGGTCGGGTATCGCCGCGCAGCCCGACAGCAGCAGTGCTGCGGCAGAACCCATAATGAGGCGAGTGGATAACATCATGCGACTCATCGCCATTACAAACCGTACCAGATAGTATGAAAATTGCCCTTGCGCTCCTTGCAGTGGCTTGTCAACAAGGTTATCGTACTATATGGTACGCTTTTATGACGGTGCTGAACGAGCCTTCATCCTGCAGCCGACGGGAGGCACGGAAACGCGACCGACAGGAGATGATCCTGGAGGTCGCGCAACGCTATTTCCTCGATCATGGCTATGCCGGCACCACCATGTCGAGGATCGCTGCCGCGCTCGGCGGATCGAAAGGCACGCTCTGGAGTCATTTCCCGTCAAAGGACGCTCTGTTTGCTGCCGTGCTTGATCGTGTGGCCCGGGCCTACCGCGCGCGCCTCTCCCAAATTCTCGACCCCGACGCCGGGCTGGAGGAAGTCTTGCTGGGCGCCTGCATCAGCCTTGTGGGGAAGGTGACGTCCCCCGAAGCCATTGCGTTGCAACGCCTTGTCATTTCCGAAGGCGGGCGGTTTCCCGAACTCAGTCGCATCTTCTTTGAACTGGCGCCGCGTAATACCCGGGCGCTGCTGGCCGAATTTCTGGAAGGAGCCATGCGACGCGGCGCGCTGCGGGCGGCGGATCCACTCGAGGCCGCCCGCGCGCTCACGGCGCTGTGCATGGCCGGACTCCATCATCAGCTTTTGATGGGCCAGATCAGTCACGTCGAACCAGAGAATATCGAACGGGATGCCGCATTCGCGGTGGATCTGTTCCTGCGCGCTTACGCGCCCGCGCCGGGATCGAGCATGTAGCCGCGCCCCTTGACCGTGCGCAGCATCGACCATTGATGGCCCCGGTCCAGCTTGGCGCGCAGGCGTGACATATGTACCTCCACGCTGTTGGTTCCCGGGTCAAAGTCCAGTCGCCAGATCGACCGAAGCAGGTCTTCACGACTATGCGGCTGCCCCGCATGACGCGCAAGGTGCAGCAACAGGGCATATTCGCGGGCAAGCAGCGGTATCGCGCGCCCGCTCCTCTCCACCCGGCGCTCCAACAGGTCAATCACCAGGTCTCCCCGAACCAGCCTTGGGTTCTGCCCCTGCGCCAAACGAATAATCCTTGCGGCAGCTTCCGCTTCGTGCATCCAAGGGCCGACCACGTCCTGCGCGCCACTGTCCAAGGCATGCGCGCGGGCAAGCGGATCATCCGTTCGCTGCCAAAGGATCATCGCGTCACCCGCGCGGACATGGGGTTCGCCCGGCGCGTGCCGCATCGCCAAATCCATGCCCCGCGCGCTCAATGCGCGGGCGACCGGTCCGAAATCGGTTCCCACACCATGACATTCCACGCGCCCGCCCACATTCGCCCTGTCGTCTAGTGTCCGGCCCCATCCGACAGCCCCGGCGGACCAAAAACAAACCGTTTCCTATCCATTTCGGAGTGTTCCAAGACATGCATAGGCCTGCGCGCGCACCAGCGGACTATCGCTGGCAGCGCCGGCTTCCAGGTACTCCCGGCGGGCGTCCCCTTGCAAAGCGTCGCCCAAGGCGCTCCACGCGGTCAGGCGCATCGCGTCGTGCGGATGACGGCGGGCAAACGCCGCCGCCAGATCCATGGCGTTTTCGTCGCCGCATCCGATCGCCAGTTCGAGCAGCAATTGCGCACTGGCCACGGTCATGGATTGCGCGATCACGCCGCGCGCCGTGTCAAAACGATATTGGCGCCGCCATCCCTGACCTGGCGGGCTGGCCAGAATGTTGAGCGATATCGACATGCGCTCTGGCGGAAGCTGGGTATGGATATCGCGGTGGGCGCGGTAGAGCTGCATTCGCCCTTCACGAAGCCAGCTACGCCCGACGCTGCGCAGCCTGACGGCTTCACCTTCAAAACCCACGACCTCGGCCCGGTCATAGTCGTGATAGTCCGATCCATAGCCCGGCCCCAGATAGCCGACGGTGAGAAAATCGAAGCCGTGGTCATGCGGCACATGATAGAGAAAGGGCGCTGTGCCGCTGGCGCGCACGACATGATCGGACATTGCCGGCCAGAACGCCGCCCGCAGCACATATTTGCCCGTTGGCGGCCGCAGTAGCATGACCTGCGCGGAATAGGGGTTATGGCGACGCTGGGTCGCGCATCTGGTCTTGAGTTCGGCGATAGCGGCGTCAGCCAGAAAATGGCGGTTGCGCGCCAGGGCTGCGAGCATCGGCGCCGCGGCTGCCAGTCCATCCTCGCAGGATGGGTCGAAGGCCGGGCTTTCGCACCAGTCGATCAATGCGTCGAGATCGAGGATCGCGCCGTCGTCCTGCGTTTCGATCACGCGCGGCATGCAACCTGTTCCAGCCTTGCCAGCGTCTGCCGTGCCAGCGCCTGCACATTTAGATCGGGGTCGACCTGCGCCATGCGCGTCAGAGGATCAAGCGCCTGCGCCGTGTCGAGTGCAAGATATTCCCGCATCGCCGCCCATCGCTGCCCCGGCAGCGGCGCGGCGAGCGCGGCGGCGAACAGTGGCGCAGCATCGTGCCGCTGCTGTATCCGCAGGAGCGAGAGCAGCATCAGCGTTCGCGCATGGCCTTCGTCCACTTGCGCCAATGTGCTCGTCCTTCCGCTGCCCAGATCGACACCGCGCGACAGAACGGGGCCAAGCGGCGCGACCTGCGCGCGCAACATCATGAGCAGCCCGCCGCCGTGCGCAAGGCGCAACGCCTGATGCCGTTCGTCCACATCCACCATGGTGCCGGGCTGACAATCGATCGACCGGGCACGTACAGCGCGGTCTCCCTCAAGCCTAAATATCTCGCCGTACAGCGGCCGATTGAGCGGACGGCACAGCGCATGGCGACCGGAAAAATGCAGCCGGTCAGCAGGCGGTCCGGCAAGATCGAGGATGGTGGCGGTAAGCCAGATGCGTTCCGTCCGCACGAACACCAGATGACGCACCCCTCCATTCCGGCTGGCGCGGACGGGCGGGAGGTACAGGGGGTCAAGGCGCATCTGTCCGGTCTGCTCCGTCAGCCACGCGCTGAACCACGCAATATCAAGCAGAAATGGCCGGATCAGCGCCACCGCTTCGCCAAGCGGCGCAGTGGCCGCCGCCTGCGCCGCTGCGGTGAGCGGCGCCGGCGTCATGGCTGGTCGATAATCGCGATCACGACATCCATCAGGCTGATGTCCAGTGCGCCGCCATCTGACAAGCCCAACGGGCTGATGAGGTCAGACAGATCGGGAATATCCTCGATCGCCAGCGGGGGGACGATATTGGTCATGCTAGCCTCCTCTTCAGATAAGCCAAGAAGGGGCTAGGGCCAGCGGCCAGGGCAAGCCAATTAAATGAAATTAATAATGGACCGATCCATTAAGCTTTTTTTTGTCCGTTTCCCGTTAAACTCGGGGCCAACGCCAGGAGCCCAAGGCATGTCCTATATATATCGCGGCGCGAAGGTTTCGCCTGACGAAGAACAGCCCCAGCCTGTCAGCCCGCGTCGCCTGCGCCTCTTACTGGTCGATGAAAATCCCACGGCGCGCGCGGTCATCGGACGCCGCCTGTCGCATCGTCATTATGACGTCACGGTCGTCGAGGACGGGTTTGCGGCGCAGAAGACGCTGATCATTCAGCCGTCGGACATCATCCTTATCGACATGGATTTGCAGTTACTGCCAGCGATCGGGACGATGGAAAAAATCCGCGCGGCGCATCCGGCCGGACATGCCTGCATCGTGATGATCGGCGGCGCATCCGACACCCCCAAGATGATCGCGGCGCTGGATGCGGGGGCTGACGATCACATCGTCAAACCCTTTGATTTCGAAATGCTCGACGCACGGCTGCGGCGCGTTCATGCGCGGGCCGAGCGCGTCAACTTGCTGTCGCGGCAATATGCCGAGCTGGACGCCCGCATCGCCCGGCGGGCAATGGAATTGGGTGAAACGCGCGAGACGTTGCGGCAATTGGAGCTGGATCGTGCGCGTCTGATGGCGTCAGTGGACCATTTGCAGGCGGAAGTCGCACGCCTTAGCGCGCGCTGAAATCAGTTCCGCAAGACAAGCAAGAGCGACAGACCCGGTTCCAGTGCCTCTGGCGGGCGCGTGACAAGGATATGAACGGCATCGGCCCGCGCGCGATGGAGGATCGTGTCTGGAACATCGGCATGGTGATAGATACGGTCCGCCTCACCCAACAGCCGCGCGGCGCGTAACGTCAGATCCTCTGGATCGTTCGAAGATAGGTGAACCACTTCCAGCCGAGACGTTTGCGCCACATCCGGTCCACAAAGCCAGCCGGCCAGCCCGGCCGCGGCCCGCTCGCTCAATGGGTCGATTGCCCCGCCCGGGGACAGCCCCGCGTCGATTGCGCGCCGCCGTTCGCCTGCATCCGGCCAGCGCGCGCGGATTGCGGGGCGCGCATCGAACAGGGCCTGCGCCAGCGCCCCTATCCTTGCGGGCAGCAATGCCTCCAGCCGTTGGCGCAAGGCCTTGGCCAGACCCGCCGATGCGCCGCCCGTGCCGATGGCGATCAGCACCGGATCACGATCGACAATCGCGGGTAGCGTGAAATCGCACAGGTCCGGATTGTCGGTCGCGTTAACCAGAATGCCGCGTACGCGCAGCCGCTCGGCCGTCGCTTCATCACCATCCGAAACAATGGCGATGCGCGCGCCCTGATCGTTTTCATCCACGATCCGCGCGCCGGCGCGCTCGAGCAGCCGCCGCTTCGCCTCCGCCGCCTCGCCATCACCTGTCAGGATGACCGGGCGCCCCGCCAGCCGAAGGAAGACCGGCAGGCTGTGCATCAGTCCGCCAACCAGTCGGGAATGATATCGCCGTCGATCAGCGCGCGGAGCGGCGGCCGTTCGCGCACCACTGCCCATTTGTCGCCCGACACCAGGACTTCGGGCGTCAGTGGTCGGCTGTTATAGGTGCCCGCCATGGTCGCGCCATAGGCCCCGGCGGTCATGAAGGCGACCAATTCCCCCGCCTGCACCACATCCATGTCGCGATGCATGGCAAAGGTGTCGCCCGTTTCGCACACCGGTCCGACGACATTGGCGGTCGCGCGGTCGCCCGATGGCTTCACCGCCCGAATGTCATGCCAGGCATCATAAAGGCTGGGCCGCATCAGGTCGTTCATCGCCGCGTCAACGATGACGAAAGGCGCCTGCGCGCCCTGCTTCACCCGAATGACGCGCGACAGCAGCACGCCCGCATTACCTACGATCACGCGGCCAGGCTCGAACATCAGCCGGACGGGCCAGCTCTGCGTCACCCGGCACACCATCGCGCCATAGTCGGCCGGACTGGGCGGCAGCGGCTGGGCGGGATCATAGGGAACGCCAAGGCCACCGCCCAAGTCCGCCGTGCGGATGTCATGGCCGGCCGCGCGCAGCACTTCGATCAGCGCGCCGACTTTCACGAACGCCGCCTCCAGCGGCGCGAGATCGGTCAGCTGGCTGCCGATATGAACCGCGACACCCTGAACATCGAGGCCAGGCAGATCGCGGGCGGCAGCGTAGCTGTCCAAGGCGCGATCATAGGGAATGCCGAACTTGTTTTCCGACTTGCCGGTCGAAATCTTGGCATGGGTGCCTGCGTCCACATCCGGATTAATGCGAAAGGCGACCGGCGCGCGCTTGCCCATCGCGGCCGCGACCTGCGATAGCATCTCGGCTTCCGGTTCGCTTTCCAGGTTGAACTGGTAAATGCCATGGTCCAGCGCGATCCGCATTTCCTCGGCCGTCTTGCCGACGCCCGAAAAGACGATGCGGCTGGCCGGTATGCCCGCTGCCACTGCGCGCAGCAATTCGCCGGCCGATACGACGTCAGCGCCCAGCCCCAGTCTGGCGAGAGTCGCCAGCACTGCGGCATTGGGGTTCGCCTTGACGGCGAACGCGATCAGCGGATCACTGAGCTGCGCCAGGCCTTCGCGGAACACCCCGGCATGCCGTTCCAGCGTCGCGGTCGAATAGACATAGACCGGGGTGCCGACCGCCTGCGCAATGGCCTCCATCGGCACCTGCTCCACTTGCATGGCGCCGTCGACATAAGAGAAATGATCCAAGCTCTTGTCCTATGGTCTAGTTGGGCCGCGCTTCGGGCGGCAGGTCGAATTCATCGTCAGTGCGCTCACGTGACTGGGTCAGCAGTTCGACATTGCGCTCCGGGCGCGCCTGAATCGACGGCGTCAGCAATTGCGTGCTGGTAGGTGCGGTCGCCGCACCGACGGGCACCGCAGGCAGCTTCTGCCCCTCGACGGGTTTCAGAGGCTGGCGGCCGCCGCAGCCGGCAAGCGTCAGGGCAGTGAGGCCAAGCCCAGCGAGGATGCGCAGTGTCTTCATCCCAGTTCCTCCTTCGCCTGCGCGATGCGGGCGCGCACTTGTTCGGGTGCTGTGCCGCCATGGCTTTTGCGGCTGGCGACCGACGCATCGACCGTCAGCACTGCATAGACGCGATCGTCAAGGCGATCGTCGATCGCCTTCAACATGTCGAGCGGCAACTGGTCGAGCGGGACGCCCGCCTCTTCGGCCGCCGCCACGGCGCGGCCGGTGATGTGATGCGCCTCGCGGAAGGGGATGCCACCTTCCCGCACCAGCCAGTCGGCGAGGTCCGTCGCGGTGGCAAAACCGCTTTCGGCGAGGCCGCGCATCCGGTCAGTGCGGAAGGTCACGGTTTCCACCATGCCGGTCATCGCAGCAATCGACAGAGCCAGCAGGTCATGCGCCTCGAACACGGGGGGCTTATCGTCCTGCATATCCTTGGAATAAGCGAGCGGCAGACCCTTCATCGTCATGCAAAGCGCGGTCATGCAGCCCATGATGCGTCCCGCATGGCCGCGCACCAGCTCGGCCGCATCAGGATTGCGCTTTTGCGGCATGATCGAACTGCCGGTCGAATAGGCGTCGGGCAGCTTGACGAAGCCAAAGGGCTGGCTCGCCCAGATGATGAACTCTTCAGCCAGGCGAGAAAGGTGGAGTGACGCCTGAGTTGCGGCCATCAGATAATCGAGCGCGAAATCACGGTCGGACACGCTGTCCAGGCTGTTGTCGGTTGGCTTGGCAAAGCCGAGAGCCGCCGCTGTCATGTGCCGATCCGTCGGGAACCCGGTGCCGGCGAGCGCTGCCGCGCCCAATGGGCATTCGTTGAGCCGCGCGCGCGCGTCGGCAAAGCGACTACGATCGCGGCGCACCATTTCATAATAGGCCATGAGATGGTGGCCCAGCGTCACCGGCTGCGCCGATTGCAAATGGGTAAAGCCCGGCATCACGGCGTCGGCATGATCCTGCGCCCGCGCCACCAACGCGCGCTGGAGGCCAATAAGGCCAGCCTCCACCTCATCAATGGCGTCGCGCACCCAGAGGCGAAAGTCGGTCGCTACCTGGTCATTGCGGCTGCGCGCCGTGTGCAACCGACCGGCCACCGGGCCGATCAGCTCCGCCAGGCGCGACTCCGTCACCATATGGATGTCTTCCAGATCAAGGTTCACCGGAACCCCGCTCGCTTCATATTCAGCGGCGATGGTGTCCAGCCCGGCGCTGATCGCGTCTGCATCGGCCTGGCTGACGATCCCCTGACGCGCCAGCATCGCCACATGCGCCTTGGACCCGGCGATATCCTGTTTCCACAAGCGCTTGTCGAACGGGATGGAGGCATTTATCTCGCGCATGATCGAAGCGGGGCCGGCAGCGAAGCGGCCGCCCCACATGCTGTTGGAGCCTGAACCCATGCTGTCGTCGTCCCGCGCGCTAATGATATTGCTCCTGCCTGCGTTGCTGGCGGCATGCGATAGGCAATCGCCGCCCAAGGAGCAAGCCAATGCCGCCATCAGCGGCGAAGTCACGCCGACGGCCGGCGAAGCCACCGCAGAACCGAAGGGCGAGGCGGCGTTCAATTACAAGATCGACCGCAGCAAGGCAGGCACCGCCGCGCCCGACTTCGTGTTTCAGGCGCCCGATGGCAGTGACATGACGTTGCAGGATTTTGCGGGCAAGCCGATGCTGGTCAATCTTTGGGCGACATGGTGCGCTCCCTGCATAGCGGAAATGCCGACGCTCGACCGTGTTGCAGCTGCTCACGGCCCCAAGGGGCTGGCCGTACTGACCATTTCGCAGGATGTGCAAGGCGCGAAGGCCGCCGGCGCGTTTTTTGACAAACATGATCTGCCGCATCTCAAAGCCTATACCGATCCGGATAACCGCTTCGGCTTTTCCTACGCAACCGGTGTGTTGCCCACGACCGTCCTCTACGACGCGCAGGGCAAGGAAATGCTGCGCGTGATCGGCGCGATGGACTGGGAAGGCGCGGAAGCCAGGTCGCTGATCGACGCGGCGCTGGCCTCCTGATTTCAAGGACGTAAGTTCGTATAACGGTTCTGCGATAAAAACCCTCCATGTCAGTGGATGCAAAGTTGCCCTGAAGAGTAATTTTCCGGGGCCATGATCAGCCTGCCTACGCAAAGCCAATAGGTTCGCACTGGCACTTGTGTCTTTTCAGACACAGACTCTTCTCTTGTTGGAAATGCTGCGCTGCAATAGCGGCTCGGCTGACACCGTTCGTTCATCCCTTTGTCATCGACATTGCAAAAACAGGGGGCATGAATGACAAGACTGTCCGCGTTCAAACTTTCTCTTATCCTGGCGTCGTCCTGGTCGGCCGGTGCGCTGGCGCAGGAAGCGCCGCAGGAACCGCAGGCCGACGACGGCGCAGCCATCATCGTCACTGGTACACGCGCTGTCGGCATGCAGGCCGCGGACAGCGCCGCGCCGGTCACCGTGCTGGGCGAACAGGCGCTGTCGAGCGTGGGTCAGCCCAACCTCAATCAGGCCCTCACCCAGTTGGTGCCGAGCTTCACCGCCCAGACGCAGGGCGTGGACATGTCCAACTTCTCGCTGTCGGCCCGTCTGCGCGGTCTAAGCCCGAACCATACGCTCGTGATGGTGAACGGCAAGCGTCGCCACGGTTCCGCCATCCTCCAGGTGATCCCTGGTCCGTTCCAAGGATCGGCCGCGCCCAGCATCGACCTCATTCCGCCAGACGCCGTGTCGCGCATCGAAATCCTACAGGATGGCGCATCGGCAGTGTACGGTACCGACGCGATCGCCGGCGCGATCAACATGATCCTGAAGGACCAGACGGACGGCGGCACCTTCAAGGTGACGGGCGGCCAATATTATAACAGCGAAGGCGAACTATTTTCCGCATCGGGCAATGTCGGCTTCAAGCTGGGCGAAGACGGCTTTTTCAACGTTACCGCCTTCCACCGCCGCCAGGATTACACGACCACCGGCACGGGCCAGGTCATCATGGCCGACATTGACGGCAATCCCTATGTAAACGCCGCCGGCACCTATCCCGGGCAGTTCCCATCAACCAGCAATTATTATGATCCTGCCTGGGCCAATCTTGATCTCAACGGCATCAATGGCGGGCAGGCGAAGTCGCAGCTCAACATCCTCTTTTACAATATGGGCTATGATTTCGGCGGGGTCGAACTCTACAGCTTCGGTGATGTGTCGCGGCGCGTGGGCTATGCGCTGCAGGGCTATCGTCCACCCAACCGCATTTGCGCGGATGCGACCGACCTTACCACCTGTTATGGCGACACCGGCACGTTCGGCATGGTCCCACAGCAAAAGGTGGAACAGAAGGAATATAGCTTCACCGTCGGGGCAAAGGGTGAGTTCGGGTCCGACTGGAATTACGACCTCAGCGTCACCTACGGCTATGACCAGAATAAGATCTGGACCATTGAATCGGCGCATCGTTCGCTCTGGATCGCCAATTATAACGCCTCGCTCACGGACCCGACGATCACGCCCAATACGGTGAGCGACGCCTATGACGGCGGCTTCAAGCTCAGCCAGCTGACCACCACGCTCGACATCCGCAAGGAATTTGATGTGGGCATGGCCAATCCGCTGACCCTTGCCTTTGGCGGCGAATATCGGCGCGACACCTATGAAATCCTGCAGGGCGACTATTATTCCACCTTGGCGGAAGGCGTTCAGTCCTTCCCCGGCTACAAGGATATCGATGCAGGCAAACATCGTCGCAGCTCGCGGGCAGCCTATATCAACCTGATCGCCGAACCGATCGACAAATGGACCATCGACATTGCCGGCCGCTACGAGGACTATACCGACTTTGGCGATACGACGATCGGCAAGATCACGACGCGCTACGACTTTTCCGACGCCTTCGCGATCCGCGGCACCGCGTCCACAGGCTTCCGCGCACCGACTTTGGCCGAATCCTTCTATTCGACGGTGAATGTGGGGCCGACCAGCGCCGTGCTGCAATTGCCGGCCGGTTCGCCAGCAGCAACCTTGCTGGGCTTCAATGCGCTGCGTCCTGAGAAGTCCACCAACTTCTCGGCCGGTATCGTCATCCGCCCAACGCCCAAGCTCGCGATCACGATCGATGGCTATTATATCAAGATCAAGGACCGCATCTCCGCAACAGCGACGTTGCCCGCCATCCAGGGCGGTAATCCCGTCGCTGGGGCGGAAAGCATCCTTGCCGCGATTGCTTCTACCGGCCTTGTGCTCGACACCGGGCTTCAAACGCTGGGCGTGGCGAGCTTCACCAACCTCATCGACACCGAAACCTACGGTATCGACTTCGCCGCCCGCTATCCGGTGATGCTCGATTTCGGTAAGCTCGACCTGTCGCTGACGGCGAACTACAACAAGACCAAGATTACCGATAACAGCAACCCCGCCCTCTTCAGTTCCGTATCGGAAAGCTATATCGAGGACGCGTCGCCCGAATATAAGGTTGTGGGCAGTATCAACTTTGCGAGCGGCCCCTTCTCGGCCAATCTGCGCCAGACCTTCTATGGCAAGACCAGCATCCTCGTCCGTTCGGCCCTGTCCGCAGCGGCGATGAACGGCCAGCCGATCGAGCGGGACGGCATCGTCAAGGCGACCGGGATCACCGATCTGGAACTGGGCTATGACTTCACCGATTTTGTGAAGTTCTCGGTCGGCGCGAACAACCTGTTCGACAAGCGGCCGGAAAAGCCAAAATTGCTGAGCGGTGTCACCGTGCTGCCGGGTCAGTCGCCCTATGAAAATGGCACGACATCCTGGAACAGCTATTATGGCCATGGTGCCTATGGCTCGGCCGGGGGTTATTATTACGCGCGTCTCGACTTCAAGTTCTGACGTCGTCACGAAGGAGGGCCGGTCCAGCGATGGATCGGCCCTTTTGCTTTTTGGCAATTGGTAGGCGGCCCATGTCCCTGTCCCGACGAATGATGATGCGCGGTGCGGTGGCCGCGGCGGGCGCCGTTTCCGCCTTGCCCGCTGTTGCCCAGCGCGGCCGCGCGGTCGCACTGCCCGACGATCCCGCCGGCATGGTCGCGAGCCTGACCGATGCCGTCTATATCAACAGCAACGAACATCCGGTGGGCCCCGGCCCGTCCGCCCTTCGGGCGCTGGCCGCCCTGCCGCCCCTTTCAGGCCGCTATGGCATGGCCTTTGCCGGCAAGCTCGAAAGCCTGTTCGCCCGTCAAAACGGCCTCTCCGCCGATCAGGTTCAGGTCCACCCCGGCTCCTTCATGCCGCTGCGGTCGGTCGCGCTGACCTATAGCTCGCGCGAACGACCGATCGCCTATTTCGAACCGACATTCGACCAAGGGTTTCTGGGCCTTGGCGATAAAAGCGTTACGCGCTCGGTCGCGGTGCCGCTGGCTGGCGACTTCGTGGCCGATCCGCAAAAGCTGCTCGCGGCCGCTCCGAATGCCGGCGTCTATTATCTTTGCAATCCCAACAATCCGACCGGCCTTCCCGTCGCACGCACGGACATCGAATGGCTGCTCGCCCATAAACCCAAGGGCAGCATTTTGCTGGTGGACGAAGCCTATATCCAGTTCAGCGACGCGCAAAGCTGCCTGGATCTGGTGGCATCGGGCGCGGACGTGCTGGTCGCGCGCACCTTTTCCAAAATTTACGGATTGGCGGGCCTACGCTGCGGCCTGATCGCCGGGCGCAAGGATTTGCTGGACGGGATGGCGCGCTATGGCGTGAATATCACCCCCATGCCCGCCGTGGTCGCGGCCGAAGCGAGTTTGCTCGATGCCGATCTGGTGCCGATGCGCAAAGCTGAGAATAAGGCGGTGCGCGACGACCTGACCACCTGGTGCGCGACGCAGGGCCTGCGCACATTGCCGAGCGAAGCGAGCTTCCTGATGATCCATGTCGGCCGTCCGGGGGCTGATGTGACAGCCGCACTGGCGCGCGATCGCATCTTCATCGGCGGGCCGCGCAAGCATATGGATGACTGGGTGCGCGTGTCCATCGGCACAGCGGCAGAGATGCAGGCTTTCAAGACCGCCCTGCTCAAAGTCCTGGCATGACGTTGTCGCGCCGGCAGGCGATCGGCGCCGCGATCGCCATGCAGGTGGCGGCCAAGGCGACAGGCGCGACCAATCCCCCTGCCCTGCCGGACAAGGCCGGTTTCGCAGTCACCCCGATCGCTTATCTGGACAGTGCGTCGATCCACCCGATCAGCCTGGGCGCAAGGCGGGCGATGGATGCCTATGTCGCTGGCCGCACGCTTGATCCTGCCGCGCCGCAGCCGGTGGATCGCGCCGCCACGCTCGCCAAGTTCGCGCGGTTGGTCAATGCCGATCCCGATGAAGTGACTTGGGTGCAATCGACCACCGCAGGCGAGCAAGCGGTGCTCCGCGCGCTGGGTTTTCCCGGCAGTGGCGGACGGATCGTCACCGACACGCTGCATTTCTACGCGGCCTTTCCCATGTATCAGGAACTGGCCAAACAGGGCGTGGATGTCGCCTGGGTTCAGGCCCGCGACGGGCGGATCCTGCCGGAGGACATGGCGCGCGCAATCACCCCGGGCACCAAGCTGGTCAGCCTGTCGCTCGTGTCCACCTATAACGGGTTCCAGCATGACCTGAAGGCGGTATGTGCGCTCGCCCATGCGGCCGGCGCACTGGTCTATGCCGACATCATCCATGCCGCCGGCGCGGTGCCGGTCGATCTGCACGACAGCGGCGTCGATTTCGCCGCCTGCGCCACTTATAAATGGCTGATGGGAGATTTTGGCCTTGGCTTTCTCTATGCCAGGCGCGGCATCGTCGATGACCTTCGCCTTGCGGACTTTGGCTATTATGGCTTTGCCGCTCCCGGCGCCACGCCGGGCATCGGCCTGTCACCGCCGCAAACCCATGTCTATCCCATGGACCCGCCCGGAAATGCGCCTACCGGCTATATCCACCGAACGGGCGCCCTCGGCCATTTCGGGACCGGCACCTATGCGCAGGCTGTCATACCCGCGATCGACCACGGGCTTGATTATATTACGGCCATCGGCGTTCCGGCGATCCAGACTCACGCGCAAGAGTTGATCGGGCTGCTGCGGGAGGGGCTGACCGCCAAGGGCTATCGCCTCATCACTCCGGCCGACGCACGCACGCCCCTGTTGACGGCCCTTCTGCCCAACGCCCAGGAACGGCTGACCGGACCTTTGGCGCGCGCGCAGGTGCGCGTGTCGCTGCACGATCATCATTTGCGGATAGCGCGCCATCCGTTTTTACCGATATGCAGGACGTGGAGCGTCTGCTTGGTGCCCTGCCCCGCGCCTGACCCGTCAAGGAGAGATCGCCATGAAGTTCGCCCTCATCGCCAGCCTGATGCTGGCCGCCGCGCCGGCCATGGCGCAACCCGCTGCTACGCCGCAACCGCTGCCCGCCCAATTGCCCTTTTCACCGGCGGTGCCAGCCGGCGGTCTCCTCTTCCTGTCCGGCCAGATCGGCCAAGTGCCGGAGGGGATGGACCGCCATACGGACGGATTTGATGCCGCAGTCAAAGGCGCGATGGATGCGGTCGGCACGATCCTGAAATCCAATGGTCTCGACTATGGTGACATCGTCAAATGCACGGTGATGCTGGCCGACATGAAGGATTGGCCTCGGTTCAACGCGGCCTATCTGCCCTATTTCAAGGGCAAGCGCCTGCCGGCCCGCAGCGCCTTTGGCGCGAATGGACTTGCTCTGGGCGCGCCCCTGGAGGTGGAATGTATCGCGGCGCAGCGATAACGCAGCCAGACTTTAAATCTGTCGATCGGCGTCGAAAGGCGGCACGACACGGCAATGATAGGCCCGCTTTTCGTCGATCAGCCCCGTGTGCAACTCGGTCGACAGCACCAACGTCGCGCGGTCCAGCTGTTCGACCCGGCGCAGATCGCTGAGCAGCCCGCCGCCCTGCTTGACCAATGTAATCGTCGCATCGTCCTGCGCGATGATCTTGCTCCATTTCCGCCCGGATTCCCGCCAGCGCCCGGCCGTGAAATCAATCACGATGTCGCGAACGGAGCTATCGTCGGCACAGGTCAGTCCCCGCGTGTCGGACATGGGCAGCGGATCGACGGCTGGCGCGGGAACCGCCGCCGGCGTGGAAACCGGGGTCGCCAGGGCGAGAAGGAGCATTGGCAGGAACATCGGGTTTACCTTATCTGCTGTGACCGTTTGGCGCGAGGCACCTCATAGCAGTGGCCACTTAACCGGGCCTTACAGCGGACGCGCCTGCCTTGCCACCAGCAGGGGCACGCCGTCACGCAGTGGAAAGGCGAGCCCGGCCGCCTCCGAAACCAAGGCATGCCGCCCGGCATCCCAGCGCAGCGGTGTCCGCGTAACCGGGCATACCAGCTTTTCCAGCAACCACGGTTCAATGGGAGGGAAATTTCCGTCCGGTTCGATCATTGCAGCGTCGCGCCGCCGTCGCGCTCGATCCGGCCAATGATCTGCATCAATTGCATGATGCGCTCCGACCGTTCGGAAAGGCTGTCGGCTTCCAGCAGGGTTTGCTTGGACGCAGGATCGAACGGCGCGATTTGCGCAATGCCATTGACCAACGCCACATCGTCCAGCCGCGATACCGCCGTCCAGTCGACAACATAGCCCAGCATGTCGGCAAAGCGTCGCGATTCCTGCTCCAGCGCGGCGCGTTCCACTGCGGACAACACTTCGTCCTCACCCGGCGCCTGTTCCACCTCCGCCTCGACCTGGCGGAATTGCGTCGCCACAGGCAGTTCGCGCAGAACCCGGAACCGGGCGAGGCCGGTCAATATGATGTTGAAGCGACCATCCTCCAGAGCCTCTATATGGCTGACATGGCCCAAGCATCCGACATCATAAAGCGGTGGCACCGGACCGTCGCCACGCGGCTGGATCATGCCGATCCGGCGGTCCCGCGCCATTGCGTCATGGATGAGGGCGCGATAGCGCGGCTCGAAAATATGCAGGGGCAGGTCCATACCCGGCAGCAGCAGCGCGCCCGCTAGCGGAAAGATGGAGACGCGCGTCGCCGCCATCGTCGTTACGCGAACAATATCTGCGACAGTTTCCGCCGCTGCGTTGCAACCCAAGGATCTTCCAGACCCACTGCCTCGAAAATCTTCACCAGCTGAGCGCGCGCCGCGCCATCACTCCATCCGCGGTCGCGCCGGACACTTTCCAGCAGCATGTCGGCGGCGCCGTCGCGATCGCCATTGCCCATCAGGCCCGCCGCCAGATCGAAACGCGCCTGATGATCATCGGGGTCGGCGGCGACCTTTGATTCCAGGTCCGACAGATCAGCCGTCGGACGCGCTTCGCGCTTGAGCGCGATCGCCGCGCGGGCCTGATCGATCGCCGGATGCTTTGCTACTTCAGGTGGGAGGCCGGCGATGAGCGCTTCGGCTTCGTCCAGTCGGCCAAGCGCGATCAATGCGCGAGCCTGGCCGCTTATGACCTCGGCATTGTCCGGATCCATCTCCGCGATTTGCGAGAAGATCGAAAGGGCGCGTTCATGCTCGCCCCCCGCGAGCATTTCCTCCCCCATGGCGATCAGCGGCGCGACTTCCTGTTGCAGCGCCTTTTCATCGGATTCTATCGGAAGCTGTGCCAGCAATTGGTCAAGATATTGCTTGAACTGCCCTTCCGTCCGCGCCTGCGACAGATCGGCCACCGGCTGACCTTGAAAAACGGCATAAACCGTCGGGATCGACTGCACGCGAAACTGGCTTGCGATAAAGCCGTTTTCATCGACATTGACCTTGACCAGCTTAACGCCCTTGGCGGCATAGTCGGCGCAGACCTTTTCGATTACCGGGGCCAGCTGCTTGCAGGGGCCGCACCATTCGGCCCAAAAATCGACAATGACCAGACTGGTGCGCGAAGGATCGACGACGTCTCGGCGAAATGCCTCCACTGCCGCCTTTTCAGTCTCGCTCAGTCCCAGGGTCGCCACGTCGTCATCTCCTGCCAAGTTGGTCCGTCAAGGCCGCTGCCTTACAGCGCCTTATGTGGGGCGTCACCCCCATGGAACAAGGCAGGATGCCGTCAGAAGGTGTAGCCGACCCCTATCGCGCCGATCCACTGGTCCTTCGATCCGGCGATGGCGACCACGGGCGAGTCCGCATAATCACCGAGCATGCGCGAATAGCTGCCAAGGGCAAACAGCGTCCAGCCGCGCCGGATGTCGCCCGACAGGGAATACCCACCGGTCAGGTTGAAATTGACCTTGCGAAAGCCTGACCCGTCGCCAGCGCGATCATAGGCCGGCAGGCCGCTCGCAACGGCCTCTTCGGGCGTCACGTCGAAATAATAGCGGCCATATTTCTTGCCGACATAATCGGCCGACACGCCCAGGCCAACGAAGCTGCGGATCGACAAAGGGGTGAAATATTCAATCGCGGGCGTCACGATCATGCTGTCATGTGCCCCGGCAACGTCCTTGGTGATGGTGACGCGCGCCGAAATATTGTCATAGGCGCTGGTGATGACGCCGGTCTTTCCGATCCCGACGAAGCCACCCACCTCGATTGCGGTGTCGAGCTTGCCCAGCGCGGCGACGGCGTCATCCTTGATGCGCTTGCGGCTGGTGCGGTCGAACCGTGCGCCCACGACGGGGCCGAGCTGAATGTCGATGCCTTCGTCGCTGCGATTGGGAATGACATCGACGAAGAGGGCCGGTCCGCGCGTCCAGAAGGCGAAATCGTGAACCTTGCCCCGCAGCTGCGGGATCGGGATGACACGATAATCGTCGGACCCTTCATAGCTCGGCACGGCGGCCGCGCCGACGCCGATCGTCAGATTGCTGTGATCCTCCGCCTCCTGCGCCTGCGCGGTCATGGTGAATGACAGGGGCGCGACAAATGTCGCGGCCACAAGGCTACGGAAGGATGGCATGAGGACCCCTGTTTTCAAATCTCTATTCGGAAGGCAGAATGTTTCGGGGGGGTTACAGGTTCCCGATTTCCGTCACAGGAAATATTTCAGCTGAATATCCTGTTCGACCGGCGCGCCGCTGATCGTGAAACTGGCAGATCGGAAGCTGGGCGCGCCAAAGCGCAGGACAGGGTTGCGAGAGAAGCCCACGCCTTCGCGCGGAATGCCGGCGAAGGTATCCAACCGCCCATTGCGATTTTCGTCATGAATGATCGCGATGGCATAGCTGCCCGGCGCCAATTGACCCAGCGTCACGGGGTCGCTGGACGCGGGTATGGAAAAATGCCGCTTGTCAGGGTCATCCGTGCAGTCGGGAAAATGATCCGGATCGCGCGTCACGCAAATCAGAATCTGGCCCTTGGCCGAACGCAGCCCTTCCAGCGCCATGCTGAGGGGCTGTGGCAAAGTGACGGGCGCCGCACCCATCGAAAAAAACCCCGCCAGACACAGACCAACCGCCTTCACGTGCGTCCCTTCGCAAATTTGCCCAACCCTTTGTCGGTGCCGCACAGACGATCCCAGAAACGAAAATACAGGCCGTAATTGCAAGCATAATATTCATGGTGGCGCTGATGATGGCTCGCCGTGATCAGCCAGGCGCCCAGCGGCCCGCGCACCATCCAGCCCGGAAACATTTCCCACCCCATATGGTTGCTGACCCCCATGACCGTCATGACGGTCAGGACGACGGCCAGCGCGCCGACATGGATCGGTATTATGAACACGAGCGCCGGAATGACGATCGCACCGGTGAGCGCTTCCCAGGGATGAAAGCTCATCGCGGCCCAGGCGGTTGGGGGGCGGCTGGCATGATGCACCGCATGGGCGATGCGGAACAGGCGCGGCTGGTGCATCCAGCGGTGCGTCCAATAGAACCAGCAATCATGCGCGGCGAGATAGAGCAGCACCGACAGCGGCAGATACCAGATCGGATAGTCGCCAATGTCGCTGTAAATTTGCGTCCAGCCGCGCGCCTGCCAGCCCCAGGCGACGATCCCCGCCGGCACGCCGTAAATGACCGCAGACAAGAGCGACCAGCGCACTTCCCGCCCCATCTGCCGTTCCAGCCCCCGGTAGAGACCGGGCTGGCGAATGCGCGTCGCGAGCGCGAAGCCGCCGCTTGCCAGCAGGTAACGCACGCCGACGATGACGCTCATCGCCAAGGCGGACAGAAGGATGGCAGCAACCATGGTCGGCCTATACCCTTGAAGTATTACGGGCGAAAGGGTGGAGCGCGGCTGGTGCTGACGCGCCGCCGCCGCTTGGGTCAGGTGCGCGGACGGGCCTGACGGTAGCTACCAAGCTGCCGGACCCATTTGGTGTGGAATTCCAGTTCGGCCAGCGCCCGGTCGACCGCCGCATCGCCCGGCATGCCTTCGATGTCGCAGAAAAATTCCGTGGCGGCAAAGCTGGCGCCGCGCTGGTAGCTTTCCAGCTTGGTCATATTGACGCCGTTGGTGGCAAATCCGCCCATCGCCTTGTAAAGTGCGGCGGGCACATTCTTCACTTCGAAAAGGAAAGTGGTCATGACCGGGCCGATGCCTGCGACCGGCATTTTCGCCTCACGCGCCAGCACAAGGAAGCGAGTCATATTGTCGTCGCTATCCTCGATATTTTCCGCGACCAGCCGTAACCCATAAAGTTCGGCCGCCAGATAGGGCGCGATTGCCCCTTCCCCCGGCGTCTTGCGTTCGGCGACGAGTGCCGCCGCGCCCGCCGTATCGGCATAGGCGACCGGCTGAATGCCGCGTTCGCGCAGATAGTGGCGGCACTGGCCCAACGCCTGAACATGACTGACCGCGCTGGTTACAGGCGTCGCATCGGGCGCCATCAGGCAGTGGCGAATGCGCAGGAAATATTCATCGATGACATGGAGCCCCGATTCGGGCAGCAGGAAATGCATGTCCGCCACGCGCCCGTGCAGGCTGTTTTCGATCGGGATGATGGCGCGGTCCGCCTCGCCCTTGCGCACAGCGTCGATGGCGTCTTCAAACGCGAAGCAGGGCAAGGGCACGCAATCGGGTGCATAGCCAAGCGCCGCCAGATGCGAATTGGCGCCGGGCGCGCCCTGATAGGCGACGGCGCGCGCGGGGTTGGCTGCGGCCTTGGCAGCCTGGTCCGCGACGATCGCGCGGGCGGGGGCAGGATAATTTTCCATTTGCGCCTGCGCGCTTAGGATTTCCCCCCGGCCGGCGCAAGCGCCCTGCGCATTCGTCTATCAACCCGGCTTGCACCATCGCGCCAGCCCGATTATGGCAGCGCTCAAGAGGGGGCGCGACTGACAGCCGCCAAGACAAAAGCAAGGGAAGTCGAGCGAGATGGGCGATCGTTTCAATACCGTGGCGGGCTGGGCTTTGTTTGCAGGCATCATCGCCCTGGGTGGCGCGATCGTCAGTTCCAAATATTTCGAAACCGAACGGCCGGAAAAGATGGGCTATGCCATCGAGGGTGTTGAGGCCGAAGGCGAAGGCGGCGACAGCGGACCCAGCCTCAACACCCTGCTGGCCAGCGCCGACGTCGCGGCGGGCGAAAAGGTGTTCGCCAAATGCGCCGCCTGCCACACCGTGAACCAGGGCGGGGCCAATGGCATCGGTCCCAATCTGTGGGGCACGGTCGGCGAAGCAATTGCCGTGGGCAAGGCGGGCTTTGCCTTTTCCGATGCGCTCAAGAGCAAGGGCGGTCAGTGGACGTTCGAAAATATGGACGCCTGGCTCAAAAGCCCTCGTGAATTTGCGCCAGGCACCAAGATGACCTTCGCCGGCCTGGGCAATCCGGCCGATCGCGCCAATTTGATCGCCTGGCTGAACACGCAAGGGTCCAACCTGCCGCTGCCCGCGGCCGACCCTGAGCCAGCAGAAGCGAGCGCCACGCCGGCAGAAGCGGCGGGCGATGCAACCAACGCCGCCCAAAGCGTCGAAGGCGCGGCGCCCGCTGACGCCGCAACCGCCGGCGGCCCCGCGACGCCAACCACCGGCGAGAGCGAATAAGCGCGATATGCGTTTGAATGGGACGGGCGCCTTGGTGCCCGTCAGCCGTTCATCATCCGATATTTAAGCCCCATGGCCTGGGCCAGATGCCGCAGGCGGCGTTCGACGGCTTCGCCATAAAGATCGGCATCCTCGGCGCGCAGATACAGGTCGATGCGGTCGTCGTGCCGTTCCAGCCGCGATACCGCCAATGGCGCCTCCACTCCACCCGACATGCGTTGAGCCAGGCGGATGGCGAGGCCCCATAAAATGGCGCGCTGCAACCGGTCCGTCATGGCGATTCGCTCCAGCGCCGGCAGCGGTGCCACCCCTCCGCCAAAATGACTGCTGAGCGCCTGTCCCAGCATCGCTCGTTCCGCCGCGTCAATACCTACCCAGTTGCTGTGCAAAGCGATTTCGACACCCCGCTCCGCCCGAAAGTCGGGATTAGCGCGCCAGCTTACATCGGCCAGCAAGCAGGCGGCCCGGCGGATACGGCGGCCCGACGCATCGTCATCGGTAAAAAGCGGAGCGATCCAGCGGTCGATCCGATCCCCATGGCCGCGAAACCGCGCCTGCGCCTCCCCTTCCGCCTCGGCCGCGACCAATAGCGGATCGTGCCGTTGGATATCGGGCGGCAGCGCTCCGTAAAGCAGCCCCTCGCGCAGGCCATAGGCGGACACGACCAGACGGCTCGACTTGAGCTGGCGCACCACAACCGACAGCAGAGCGGCGGCGTCCGGCAGCGTCGGCACGCGCGATCCCGTCATGGCCGGTATCTGTTTCAGCCGGGCCTTGTCGACATGGCTGACGATACGGGTCAACTGCTCGGCGCGCGCAGCCGTCATTTCATATTGATGGACGACGGGCAGCGGAAAATGGGTCAGCTGCATGTCGAACCGCGCGAGCGCACGCCACGACCCGCCGACCATGTAAAAGGGCAAGCCTGGTTCAGCGGCCCATCCGGCCTTGTCCAGCATCTTGGCGACGGCGCGCTCCAAGGCACGCGGCCCCTTGGCGCGGATCTGCGGCAGGCGCAGCACGCCCAGCGGCAGCGATATGGTCTGTTCCACCGCCCCGTCCCGCACCCGCGCCAGTTCCAGGCTGCCGCCGCCCAAATCGCCGACAATGCCGTCCGCGCCGGGAATGCCCGACAGGACACCCATGGCTGCGCCGATCGCTTCCTGCGCGCCGGTGAGCAATTCGACCGTCAGCCCCATATCCTTGGCGCGGGCGATGAAGTCGGGTCCGTTGGTTGCATCGCGCACCGCCGCCGTGGCGACGCAGCGTATATCGGCAACCTTCATCGACCGGCACAGATGCGCAAACCGACCGATGGCGCGCAGGCCGCGCTCCATCGCTTCGGGTTCGATCGCACCGGTGCGGGCGAGCGAGGCGCCCAGTCCGGCCATCACCTTTTCATTGAACAGGATGAAGGGGATGCGGCGCGGTCCGTCATAGATGACCAGGCGCACGCTGTTTGACCCGATATCGATGATCGCCGTGCGCGCATGGGCGGGCTCGGGCGATGTCACCATCTGTTCGGCTACGGCGCGCACGCGGCTCAGCATCGAATTCATGGCAGCGTTCAACCCCCGCTGCGCAAACGCAAGGTCGGGACGGCGTCGCTGTCCAGAGCCGCGCCACGTCCCGAAAGCGACGGATTGGTCATGAAATAGCGATGCAGGTTGAACGGCTTTTCGCCCATTTCGACGCGGCTATAATGACCTTCGGCGTCCAGTTCCCAGCTCTGTTCGGTATCGATCAGGTTGGCAACCATCACCTGGTCGACGATCTGGTCGTGCACGGTGCCGCTTTCCACCGGGGCCAAGAATTCCACACGGCGATCGAAATTGCGCGGCATCCAATCGGCCGAGCTGATATAGACTTTCGCGCCATTGTTGGGCAGCGCCTTGCCATTGCCGAACACGGTGATGCGGCTATGTTCCAGGAAACGGCCGACCACCGACTTCACGCGGATATTTTCAGACATGCCCGGCACCCCCGGTCGCAGGCAGCAAATGCCGCGCACGATCAGCTCGATCCGCACCCCGGCATTGCTGGCGGCATAGAGTTTTTCGATGATCGCGGGATCGACCAGGCTGTTCATCTTGGCCCAGATGGTGCCGGGCCGCCCGGCGCGCACATGATCGATTTCCGCCTCGATCAGTTCACACAGCCGATTGCGCAGGTCGCGCGGGCTCATCACTAGCTTTTCCAGACCCTGCGGTTCGACATAGCCGGTGATATAGTTGAACAACGCTGCGGCATCGCGGCCATAATCGGGATTGGCGGTGAAGAAGCTCAAGTCAGTGTAAATCCGCGCGGTGATCGGGTGGTAATTGCCGGTGCCGAAATGACAATAGGTGCGGAACTGCTCTCCTTCGCGCCGCACGACCATCGACACCTTGGCATGGGTCTTCCAGTCGATGAAGCCGTAGACGACCTGCACGCCCGCACGCTCCAGCGCGTCCGCCCACATCAAATTCTGTTCTTCGTCGAATCGCGCCTTGAGTTCGACCACTGCGGTCACGGACTTGCCCGCTTCGGCGGCGTCGATGAGCGCCCGGATGATCGCCGACTGTTTGCCCGCGCGGTAGAGCGTCTGCTTGATCGCGACCACATCCGGGTCGGACGCCGCCTGTTTCAGGAAGGATATGACGACGTCGAACGCTTCATAGGGATGATGGACGACAATGTCCTTGGCCCGGATCGCGGCAAAACAGTCGCCGCCATATTCGCGGATACGTTCGGGAAAGCGCGGCGCATAGGGTTCGAATTTGAGGTCTGGCCGATCTTCATCGACGATGCCGGACAAGTCGCCGATGCCGACAAAACCCTCCACCTCCTCGATGATCGCGTCATGCCCCTGGAGCATGTCCTGCAACATTTCCTCGACCGGTTCGGGAATGCGCTCCTCGATTTCCATGCGGATAACGCGGCCGCGGCGGCGGCGTTTGATGGCGCTGCGGAAATAGCGGACCAGATCCTCCGCTTCCTCCTCGATTTCGATGTCGCTGTCGCGGATGATGCGGAAGACGCCGCTGTTGCGAACGCGATAGCCAGGGAAGAGGTCCTCCGAAAAGCGCCGGATCACTGCCTCCAGTGCCATGTAGCGCGCTGGCTCCCCCGGCACGCGCACGAACCGCGCGAGCGACGATGGGATCATCACCAGCTCGCGGATCGGCTGCTTGTCCGACAGGCGCTCGAGATCGAAAACGATCGACAGCCCCTGGTTGGGAATGAAGGGAAAGGGGTGCGCCGGGTCGAGGGCCTGGGGCGTGAGGATCGGGAAGATCTGCGTCAGAAAATGTTCGCGCAGCCAGGCGGCGCAGACATTGTCCATGTCGGCCGAAGGGCCGATGACCTCGACGCCAACCTGCGTCAGTTCGCCATGGAGCGCGCCCCATACTTTCTGCTGCGCGCGCATCAGCGTGCCTGTCGTCTCGGTAATCGCGGACAGTTGCTGCGCCGGAGTCAGCCCGTCGGCGGAGCGCATGTCGACATTCTGTAATTGTTGCCCTTTGAGCCCTGCGACCCGCACGGAAAAAAACTCGTCAAGGTTCGCGCCCGAAATCGACAGGAAGCGCAAGCGCTCCAGCAGCGGATGAGCGCGGTTCATCGCCTCTTCCAGCACGCGCTGGTTGAACGCCAGCCAGGACAGCTCACGATTGAAATAGCGGTCGCTGGGCAGCGACAGATTGGCAATGGGATCGGCTTCGGCCACGGACTACTCGCGTTGCACTGAGGAAGGATCGGGCGGGACTATAGGCAGGATACCCGCGGATTGCAGGGCCTCTTTCGCCATTGCGACCGAAATCTTGCGTCCAGATGACAAGGCAGCGCGATCCAGCAGGCGCGTGATCGTTTCGATGGCGGCATAGGATCGGTCGATCCGCCGCGCCAGCCAATCTGGCAAATCCGCAGAATACGCCGCGCCAGCGGCATCGAAACTGCGCTGGATGAGTGCGCGGGTCAGCATCTCGTCGGGTGCATCGATGCCGACATGGGGGACGGCGGCCAGACGGGAGCGTAGGTCGGGTAAGGTGACGGGCCAGGTGGCGGGCGGTGCCTGCCCCACCAGCAGGAGCGGGCGATGCTCCGTCTGCGCGGCGTTCCAGGCATGAAATAGCCGATGATCGTCCAGCGGGCGGTCACCCTCATGCGCATCATCGATGACATCGCCACCGCTCATGCGGGCGAACTGACGTGCCAGTGTCGACCGTCCCGAACGCGGCGGGCCAGTCAGAACGGCAATGGACAGCGGCCAATCCCGCCAGCGCTCCAGATAGGCAACGGCGACACGATTGGCGTCGCTGACAAGAAAATCGCCTTCGCCCCTCCCTTCATGACCTTCGAACGGAAGGCTGATCTGGCTCATTGTGCGGGAGGCGGCGCCTGTCGCCGCGTGATGCGCAGCGTCGTTCCAGCGACGGCGACCTGATAACCGCGCGCCTGAAGCCCGGTGCGCAGCATGTCGATGCTGCCGTCATACCCGACCTGCATGACCGATGTGCCGCCCAGCGCCAAACTGCTGGTCGATGCCGAACGCACGCCCGGGATGGACCGGACGGCCGATTCGCCCGCGCCCACCGAACTGACGTCCGGCGTGTCATATTGGATCGTGAAGCTGCCGGTCGTGCTGACGCCCGCAACCGGCACATCGATCGCCTCGATCGGCGCTTCGACGGCATTTTCAATCTCCAGCGTGGCGGGATCGACCGGCTCCTCGATGATGAGCGAGGGGTCAGGACGCAGGCGGCCGTCGTTGAGCGCGCCGGTATAGAGCGTGTCGATCCGCTTCGCGCCTTCGTCCAGCATTTGCGCCAGGCCACTGGCGTTCGACGCCCGCAGCGCAAAGCTGCCGATCAGGCTGTTGTCCGGGCCATAGCGCGCCGTGAAGGTCGCGGTAATCGGGCCGCCGGGATAGGCGCGCTCCAACCGCACGATCGGGATGACGACATCGGCCGCGCCATATTGGTCGAGCAGCACCCGCCACCACAGACGGCCGCGTCGCCCGGTCTGGCCAGCATTGAGCAGGATCGGATCGGCGATTGATCCGGCGACGCGCACATAATCGATGGCGCTTTCGCCGGTCCGATAGCGCGCCCAAGCCTTCTGCCATTCATTGGTCCGCTCGTAGGAAACGGCAGATCCTCCATCCCACATCACCGGAATGACCAGCAGCGGCGGCGACCGACGGACATTGCCCGACACGCCGAGCAACTGCCCGGTGCGCGCGCGATCGAACATGACGCCCAGCGTAGCGACATAACGGGTGGGGCCCACCTGCTCCTGCTCGATCTCGATCCCTGAAATCATTGCTTCCAGCTGCGAATCGGACAGCGCCGGCGCGCCCGCGCCGCCGTGGGTGCGGCTCCACAACATCCGCCAGGCCTGTCGCTGCGCCATGCGCCAGCCGGCATAGCGCGCGCTGTCAGCGTCCTTGGCTTCCACATCCACCTTGACGCCTGTTACCTCGAAATCGCCGCCGCTGGCGATTGGCGGGACGCCGCGTTCCCCCTCCATCTGCGCGAACAGCGCGGCGGCCAGCAAGCCAAGACCGATGGCGATCGCGATCTGGACAGGCCGGGACAGCAGGCGCACCAGCGCCATGGGCCGGAACAGGGGGCGGGACAGGGACGGGCTCAGGCTCACGCGCGCCCTTTTGGCGCGTAATGCCCGGGATGCCAAGCTTCCGTTTTGCGCCTCTTTGTTCTAGGGCCGCTGATCATGAGCGACAACGAATCCTACAGCTACGCCAAGGCTGGCGTCGATATCGCCGCGGGCAATGCCCTGGTCCGCGCCATCGCCCCCCTGGCCAAGGCGACGCGCCGGCCGGGCGCTGACGCGGAACTGGGCGGCTTTGGCGGCTTTTTCGATCTCAAGGCCGCGGGCTATGATGACCCGTTGCTGGTCGCGGCCAATGATGGCGTCGGCACCAAGCTCAAGCTCGCGATCGACCATGGCCGCCATGATGGTGTCGGCATCGATCTGGTCGCGATGTGCGCCAATGACCTGATCGTCCAGGGGGCAGAGCCGCTCTTCTTCCTTGATTATTATGCGACCGGTCGGCTGGAAAGCGGCGTCGCCGAACGCGTCATCGCCGGCATTGCCGAGGGATGTCGTCAGGCGGGCTGCGCGCTCATTGGCGGCGAAACCGCCGAAATGCCAGGCATGTATGCCGATGGCGACTATGACCTTGCGGGTTTTTGCGTCGGCGCGGTGGAACGATCCAAGGCACTGACCGGTAACCGGGTGAAACCCGGCGACGTGCTGCTGGGCCTCGCCTCTTCGGGCGTGCACTCAAACGGCTATTCGCTGGTCCGCCGCCTTGCCGCCGACAAGGGGTGGAGGCTCGACCGCCCTGCCCTGTTCGACCAGGACGTGCTGCTGATCGACGCGCTGATGGCGCCCACGCGCATCTATGTGAAAAGCTTGCTGCCGCTGGTGCGCGCGGGCTTGATCAACGCGCTGGCGCATATCACCGGTGGCGGCTTGCTGGAAAATATACCCCGCGTCCTGCCCGAAGGCGCGCACGCCGTGATCGAAGCCGACGCCTGGGTTCAGCCCCGGCTGATGGCCTTCTTGCAGGCACAGGGCCATATCGAGCCGGAGGAGATGGCGCGCACGTTCAACTGCGGCATCGGCATGGTGCTGGCCGTGGATGAGGCGCATGTTACCGCCGTTACGAAGGCGCTGGAGGATGCGGGCGAAGCCGTGTTCGCCATCGGCGCGGTCGTTACCGGGGAAAAGGGCTGCACCGTCCGGGGCAGCGCTGACAGCTGGAGCGCGAAAGCAGACTGGTCGGCCACCCATCTGGGGTGATGCCACCAACCTTGTCCGGCGGAACGGAGGGAAAATGATGGCAAAAGCCAGGGTCGCTGTTCTGATCTCCGGGCGGGGGTCGAATATGGCGGCGTTGCTCTATGCCGCAAAGGCTGACAACTGCCCCTATGAGATCGTGCTGGTCGCCGCCAATGACCCGGCCGCACCGGGCCTGGCGCTGGCGGCGGCGGAGGGCATCGCCACCTTTGGCCACAGCCACAAGGGGCTGAAACGCGCCGAATTTGATTCGATCATCGATGTCCAATTGCGCGCAGCGGGTGCGGACTATGTCGCTCTGGCGGGATATATGCGGCTGCTGTCGCCGGAATTCGTTGCCGGCTGGGAAAACCGGATGCTCAATATCCATCCCAGCCTGCTGCCCAAATATAAGGGCCTCGACACGCACCAGCGCGCCATCGACGCAGGCGACAGCCATGCTGGCTGCTCCGTTCATGTCGTGACGGCCGAACTGGACGACGGGCCGGTTCTGGCGCAGACTGCGGTCGCGATCCTGCCGGACGATAGCGCCGACAGCCTTGCCGCCCGCATCCTGATCGCCGAGCACCAGCTCTATTCGCGCACGCTGGCGGAGTTCGTCACGCGCGAACAGCAGCCCGAATGGATGCTGAACCGCGTCCGGGAAATTGCCCTTGCCCTGCCCCAGGCAGACGAGATCACCTCCCATGGCATGCCATGTTTCGGGATTGAAAAGGGCAAGAAATTCGCTTGGTTCACCCGCGACCATCATGGCGACGGCATCGTTGCACTGCTGGTCAAGACCACCGCACCGGACGAACAGGCGACGTTGATCGATGCGGACCCCGACCGATATTATCGCCCGGCTTATTTCGGCACGGACTGGGTCGGCATCCGGCTGGACCAAGGCGCCAATGACTGGGACCACATCGGCGATCGGCTTCGCGCTAGCTGGCGGCAGGTTGCGCCGAAGAAGCTGCTCGGGCTCATGGATATCGCCGAAGATTTTTAAGAGCAAACCGGACGGCGCGATTGCCGCCCGGTCGCCTCATACTCAGGCGTCGGCCAATGCCGGCGCCCCTTCCAGAACGCCCTTCACATAATCGCGAATGGCCTCATCCTTCGCATTGGCGAAGAAATACTCCTGGAAGCGTTCACCGGCGATCGCGGCCTTGAGCAAATCCTGATCGACCGACTTCAATACCGTCACCATGTCCTTGCACGAAGCGTCCTTCAATGATTTCAGGATGCCGCGATTCTTGGCCATGATTTCGGCCCGTTCCTTGGGATAGCCAAGGCCCCGCTCGCCTTCGAACAGCTTGCGGTAGACATCCTGCAGGTTCAGCTCGGCGGCCCAGCCAAAACCCTTGGCATAGGGCATGGAAATGGCGTTGCCATCGTTGATCTGCGCGAACAGGAAAGCGTCGGTCGGATCGATGACCAGGCCGCAAAACACGCCGGGCATGGCATTGCATGCCAGCATGGAACCCATGCCCGTGCCGCAGCCGGTAACGACGAAGTCGGCCGCCTTGGAATTGAGCAGGATGCCGGTCAGGATGCCATTCATGACATAGGTCAGCGAAGCCTTATCCTCGGCCGTATACATGCCATAGTTGAACACTTCATGGCCCAGCGGTTCGGCAACGGCGGTCAATGCCGAATGGATCGTCGAATTCTTCGCCGCCTGGCTGTTTTCCGTAATCAGGGCGATTTTCATCAATAGTCTCCAGATGAGAGGCGGATGGAAAGGACCAATAGCAGTGCGGGTTTTGGAACGCATGCCCACACCTTGGGAATCCCACCCCTACACGAAAAGCGTCCCGGCGGAAATCATCAAGCCCATATTCAACCCACTCGGGGCACTCCATGTCTTGCCGGCCCCGATCCTGAAAGGCCGCCGGGCGATCCTTAGCCTCCCCAATGCCTCCGCCCTCTTCCCTTCTTCTGTCGCCATCCCCATAGAACAGGCATGACTGACAGCCCTGCCCCGCAAGCCGCTATCGAAATCCGTAACCTCACCAAGGTCTACAAGGGCGGCAAGCGCGCGCTCGACGGCATCGACCTCACCATTCCACGCGGCCAGATTTACGGCCTGCTCGGCCCCAATGGCGCGGGCAAGTCGACCACGATCAACATCCTGGCCGGCATGGTGAACAAGACGGCCGGCGACGTGCGCATCTGGGGCTTCGACATCGACGTCAATCCGCGCAACGCCAAGAATTCGATCGGCATCGTGCCGCAGGAAATCGTCTTCGACCCCTTCTTTACGCCGCTGGAGACGCTGGACAATCAGGCAGGCTTCTACGGCGTGCCCAAGGACAAGCGCCGGTCGATGGAATTGCTGTGCGCGGTGCATCTGGACGACAAGGCCAATGCCTATGCCCGCACCCTGTCGGGCGGTATGAAGCGTCGGCTGCTGGTCGCCAAGGCCATGGTCCATTCGCCACCCATCCTGGTGCTGGACGAACCCACCGCCGGCGTCGACGTGCAATTGCGCCAGCAATTATGGGACTATGTCCGCGAACTCAATGCCATGGGCGTCACCATCGTGCTCACCACCCATTATCTGGAGGAAGCCGAGGAACTGTGTGACCGCATCGGGATCATCAATCATGGCAAGGTGATCACCGACAAGCCGACACGCGAACTGATCGCCATGGCACAGGAGAAGGTCGTGCAGGTAACGGTCGATCGCGATGTGACGGCCGCGCCGGATGCCCCCTGTTTCGAAAAGGTGGAACTGTCCGGCGAACGCACACTCACCATCACCTACAGCAAGGACCGCGCCAATGCCGGCCAAGTGCTGAGCGCCGTGCAGGCAAGCGGCCTGTCGATCGTCGATGTGGTGACCCGCGACCCGGACCTGGAGGATGTGTTCCTGCATCTGACGGCGGCGGCGTAACGCGAAACAGTCCCCCCTTCCGTCTGCGGAAGGAGCGTAGAACAGAAGCAGCAAGAGCGCTATATATGCCCACCACCCCCCATGACGTCATCATCATCGGTTCTGGCGCCGCCGGACTGACGGCAGCCATCAACCTCGCGCAGGATCGCAAGGTGCTGGTGCTGGCCAAGGGCGCGCTCGACAGCGGGTCGACCAACTGGGCGCAGGGCGGCATTGCTGCTGTACTCGACGCGGGTGACAGTTTCGAGGCGCATGTCGACGACACGATGGTCGCCGGCGCGGGCCTCAACAATCGCGCGACGGTGGAATTCGTCGTGTCCGAAGCGCCCGCCGCGATCGAGCGGCTCGCGGCGCTCGGCGTGCCCTTCAACCCCAGCGAGGATGGCGGCGACGCCTTTGGCAAACGCTGGGACCTTACGCGCGAAGGCGGGCACAGTCACCGCCGCATCGTCCATGTCGACGACGCCACCGGCCACGCCGTCCAGGTCGCCTTGCTCAAGGCCGCGCGCGCCAATCCCAACATCACCCTGATGGAGGATATGGTCGCGATCGACCTTATCACCTCGCGCCATGGCGAGCGTTATTCGGGCGACGGCCATGTCTGGGGCGTCTATGCCTTTAACAAGGCGACCAAGCGCGTCGACGCACTGCTGGGCCGCGCAACCATCCTGTGCACTGGCGGCGCAGGCCGCACCTATCTGTTCTCCACCGCGCCGCGCGGCGCGACAGGGGACGGCATCGCCATGGCCTGGCGCGCGGGGTGCCGCGTTTCCAATATGGAGATGAACCAGTTTCACCCCACCTGCCTCTATAATCTGGAGGTCAAGAATTTCCTGATCACTGAAGCGGTGCGCGGCGAAGGGGGTCATCTGAAACTCCCCCCCGGCGTGCCGGGTGGCGGCGAACGCTTCATGCCGCGTTTCGACGCGCGCGCGGAACTCGCCCCGCGTGACATCGTGGCACGCGCCATCGACCATGAAATCAAGCGCCTGGGGCTGGACTATGTCCATCTCGACATCAGCCACAGGCCGCCGGAATTCGTGAGGCATCATTTCCCGACCATTTATGCCCGGCTGCTCGATCTCGACATCGACATCACCAAGGAGCCGATCCCGGTCGTCCCGGCGCAGCATTATACCTGTGGCGGCGTCATCATCGACCTTGATGGCCGCACCGACCTGCCCGGCCTCTATGCCGCTGGCGAAGTGACCGAAAGCGGCCTTCACGGAGCCAATCGCCTGGCGTCCAACTCCCTGCTGGAATGTTTCGTTTTCGGAGAAGCGGCGGCCAAGCATATCCGTGGCTCCTGGGACGACCTGCCCCCGCCCCCGCCGATCCGCGCGTGGGACGAAAGCCGCGTCACCAACAGCGACGAAGAAGTCATCGTCCAGCATAACTGGAAGGAAATCCGCCGCTTCATGTGGGACTATGTCGGGATCGTGCGCACCACCAAGCGGCTGGAGCGCGCGCAACACCGCATCGACCTGCTTTCGCGCGAGGTTGACGATTATTACGGCAATTTCCGGGTGACGCCCGACCTTATCGAACTGCGCAACCTGCTGGAAGTGGCGCGGCTCGTCGTTCGCTCCGCGCTCCATCGCAAGGAAAGCCGCGGCTTACACTATACCCTCGACTATCCGGACACTTTGGCCCAGGCGGTCGATACGGTGCTCGCGCCCTAATTCGCAACGCGGCGCGCGGGCACCGGTTCAGGCGTCGGCGACTTGACGATGCGCCGCAAGATGGTGAGCAGATGGCCTCTGTCGAACGGCTTGTTCAGCAACGGCCGCTCGTTGAAGGCGACGGGCAGATGTTCGGGTCCATAGCCAGACAGGAACAGAAAGGGTATGCCCCGGCGATCCAGCGCTTCGGCGATCTGATCGACCGCCGCCCCTTGCAGGTTGCCGTCGAGGATCGCCGCGTCGAAAGCAAGCGTTTCAGCTGCATTGACCGCATCGTCCAGGGTCGATGGCGTCCCCACCACCCGCGCGCCGGCTTCGGTCAACACGTCGGCGAGTTCGAACGCGATCAGCGGTTCATCCTCCACCACCAGAAATTCCAGCCCTTCAAGGATGGTGTGGCTGTTGAGGCGTTCGCCATAGATGATCGGTTCATGGACTGCCGCGCCGGGAGGTGGGCTGGCCGATCCCATGTCCGCCGTGGCCGCGGACCAGGGAAGGTCGAACTGCCAGTGCACGCCTTCGACCGGATAGTCGGCGCTCACTGCCCCACCCTCCCCCAAAAGGCTGCGTTCGACCAATATCGTGCCAAAGCCCTTGCGCGTTGGCGGGGTGACGGCCGGCCCGCCACTTTCGCGCCAGCTAAGCAACAATCGTTCATTCGCTATCCGCCAGTCGATGAACACATGCCCCTCGCGGTTGGATAGCGCGCCATATTTGGCGGCGTTGGTGCCCAGTTCGTGCAGGACCAGCGCCAGATGCAGCGCCAGGTTGGGCGACAATTCGACCTGAGGGCCGGACACCGAACATCGCCCCTCATCGATCGTGCCCAGGTCGAGTTGATCCTGCACCAGTTGCGACAGGCTGGCGCTTTGCCAAGTCTGGCGGCTGAGCAACGAATGCGCCTGCGCCAGCGCCTGAAGGCGTCCGGTAAATTTATCGGCGAATTCAGCGGGGCTGGGCGCTCCTTTGAGCGTCTGGAAGGCGATCGCCTGTACTGACGCGAGCGTATTCTTGACCCGGTGGTTAAGCTCCCCGATCAACAGATGCTGTGTTTCTTCCGCCCGCCGCCGTTCGGTAATATCCAGAATCTGGACGCTGACGGAAGCCGGCTTGCCCTGATGGTCCAGCAACAGGGAATAATAAAATTCGCATTCCAGCGATGCGCCGTCGATCCGCTGGACGGCATGGACCTGCATGTCGCGCTGTTCCCCGCCAAGCGTCAGGGCCGCGACATGGCGCGTGACCGCACCGGCCGTGTCCACATCCATCCATCCGATGGTTCCGGCATGGCGCCCCAGCACCGCCTCGGCTGACCAGCCGAACAGCCGTTCCGCCCCGCGCGTCCAGCTGATCAGCCTCAGGTCCGGCTCGAATTCCACGATGGCCAGCGGCGAATTGTCGCGATGGGCATTGAGGCGGTTGAGCGTCGTCGCCAGCTGCTCCGCCGTGTCGCGCAAGGTATCGCGCTGGCGTGCCAATGTCTGGCGCTGCCGGCTCAGTTCGAAAAAGACATCGGTTTTGCTGCGCAGCATGCGCGTGTCGATGGGCTTGAGCAGATAATCGACCGCACCGGCTTCATATCCGCGAAAGCGGCGCTGTTCATCGGTCGCGACCGCCGTCAGAAAGATGATCGGAATGGCGCGGGTCCGCTCGGTTGAGCGCATGATCTCGGCCAGTTCGAACCCGTCCATTTCCGGCATCTGCACATCGAGCAACGCCAGCGCGAATTCATGCTCCAGCATCAGTTCCAGCGCCTGCGCGCCCGACTGCGCCTTGAACAGGCGCAGCCCGTCATTGGCCAGCAGCGCTTCGAGCGCTTCCAGATTCTGGGGCACATCGTCCACCAGCAGGAAATTGATCGGCGCTTCTTCAGACATGGACGACATTTCCTGCGCTTTGGTCTTTCCTGTAAATCCGCTCCTGCGCGGCAAATTCGCTAAATGCATTTGCATGGGTTGAAAAGCGCAACGTTTCCTTGGCGCCCAGACCCAGAAAACCGCCTCGGACCAACGAGTCCTGGAACAATCCGATCGCCCGGTCCTGCAAGGGACGATCGAAATAGATGAGGACATTGCGGCAGGATATGAGATGCACTTCGCCAAACACCTGATCATTGACCAGGCTATGCTCGGCAAAAAGCGTGCGCTCGCGCAGGCTGGGATCAAAGCGCGCACCGCCATAAGCGGCGGTATAATAATCGCTCAGCGATGTGCGCGCGCCCGACGCCTGATGATTGGCGGTAAAGCCCGCCAGCCGGTCCAGATCGTAAATGCCCATTTCCGCCTTGCGCAGCGCGGCCGGGCTGATGTCTGTGGCATAGAAGAGCGTGCGGCTGTCCAGCCCTTCCTCCCGAAACAGGATGGCGAGCGAATAGAGCTCCTCCCCCGTGCTGCATCCCGCGACCCAGACCTTGAGTGAGGGGAACGTCGCGAGATGGGGGATGACCTCTTCGCGCAGGGCACGAAAATAGCCGGGATCGCGAAACATCTCGCTGACATGGATGGTCAGGAAACTCAGCAGGTCGGGCAATATGGCCGGTTCGTGCAGCATCCGATGCTGCAACATCGACAGGCTGTCGCACTGGAAAAATTGCTGCGCCCGAACCATGCGGCGCAGCATCGACCCGCGCGAATAGCCGCGAAAGTCGAACTGGTGGCGGCGCCATAGCAGGTCGAGCAGACAGTCGAGCTCAAGCAATTGCAGCTCTTCGATGGCGTCGTTCCCCACGACCGCGTCGATCGTCATCGCGGCATCCACACCCGCACCAGCGATAGCAGCTTGTCCACGTCCAGGGGCTTTGCCAGATAATCATTGGCCCCCGCGGCGATGCATTGCGCCTGATCCTGCGCAGTCGCCTTTGCGGTCAGGCTGATGATCGGCAAGTCGCGCCAGTCCGGATTGGCCCTGATCTCGCGCGTGGCCGTCAGCCCGTCCATCTCGGGCATCATCACGTCCATCAGCACCAGATCGATATCCCGTCCGCGCTCGCCCTCCAGGAATTTAAGCGCTTCCACGCCGTTTCGCGCGATATGAACGGTGGCGCCATGCGGCTCGAACAGGCTGGTGAGTGCGTAAATATTGCGCACGTCATCCTCCGCGACCAATATCTGGCGCCCTTCCAACAGCGCATCCCGATTGAGCGCGGTCGCCAGCATCGCCTGCTGCCGCGCGGGCAGATCGGCGACCACCTGATGCAAAAACAGCGTCACTTCATCGAGCAGCCGCTCGGGCGACTTAGCCCCCTTGATGATGATCGACTTGGAATAACGGCGCAGGCGCAGCTCTTCCTCGGCCGACAGATCGCGGCCGGTATAGACGATCACCGGCGGGAAGGAGAGGCTGTCATCGCGGCTCAGCTTTTCCAGTAACTCAAAGCCCGATGCGTCCGGCAGATTGAGGTCCATGACCATGCAGTCGAACGTCTGGGTGGACAGCCGTTCCAGACATTCGCTTGCGTCGGCTGCCTCGACCGTATCGACATCGCGCGTCGCCAGCAGCAGGCGCAGGCTTTCGCGCTGGGTCGCGTCATCCTCCACCAGCAGAACGCGGCGCATGCGCGCGGAAAAATGATGCTGCAACCCTTCCAGCACCTCGGTAAGCTGCTGCCGTTTGACCGGTTTAAACATATAGCCCACCGCGCCGCTCGACAGCGCCGCATGCGCATGGTCGGCCACAGATACGCAATGCACTGGAATATGCCGCGTATTGACGTCGCGCTTCAGCCGGTCGAGCACGGACAGCCCGCTATGGTCGGGCAACCCCATGTCCAGGATGATCGCCTGCGGCACAAACTGGCGCGCCAGCGTCACGCCCTCGTCCGCGCTTTCGGCCAACAGGCACTGGAAATCCAGTTCGCGCGCCAGGTCGCACAATATGCGGGCGAAGGCCGGATCATCCTCGACAAACAGGATGACGCGGCTGTCGCCGGTCAGGGCGTCCCGATCATCCTCGACAGACCGGACGCGCGGCGGTGGCGCTGGCAGGTCGGTGCGGGTCGCCAGCAGCGGGGCCGCCTCGCGCGGCGCGGGCCGATAATGCGGACGGGTGACGGGCGTCTCGGTGAAATGGCGTGGCAGCGTGAGCGTAAAGCTACTCCCCTCCCCCGGCGCGCTCACCAGGCTGATCTCGCCACCCAGCAATTTCGCCAGTTCGCGCGATATGGACAGGCCCAGCCCGGTGCCGCCATATTTCCGGCTGACCGATCCATCGGCCTGCCGGAAGGGTTCAAAGACGGTCTGCTGCTGCTCGACCGGAATGCCGATGCCCGTGTCATGGACGGTAAAGGCAATGGCGTCGTCCCCAGCCTCCTCCACCGTCAGCGTGACTTCGCCCTTGTCGGTGAATTTGATGGCGTTCGACAGGAAATTCTTGAGGATCTGCTCCACCCGATGAGGGTCGCTCTCAATCTCGACCGGCATGGCGCTGGCCGCTGGGATACGCAGCGCAATCCCCTTTTGCCGCGCGCCCGGTTCCAACAGAGCATGCAGCTTCTCGACCATCGGCGCGATGCGCATATTCCGTGTTTGTAGATCGACATGCCCTGCCTCGATCTTCGAAATATCCAATATGTCGTTGATCAGCAGCAGCAGGTCGTTGCCCGACGTCTCGATGGTTTCGGCATGGCGAACCTGCTCGGCGGTCAAGTTTCCTGCCCGATTGTCGGCCAGCAATCGCGCCATGATCAGTAGCGAATTGAGCGGGGTGCGCAGCTCATGGCTCATATTGGCCAGAAATTCGGACTTGTAGCGGCTCGCCTGCTCCAGTTCGCGCGCCTGCTCCTCCAGTGACGCCTGCGCCCGGGTCAGATCATTGCGCTGCTGGACCAGCTGCTGCGTTTGCTCCTCCAGCTCGACATTGGTCTGTTCCAATTCCGCCTGCTGCGTTTCCAGGCGCGCCTGAGAATCGAGCAGCACCCGGCTTTGCTCTTCCAGTTCCTCGTTCGCGCTGCGCAACTCCTCGCTTTGCGCCTGCAATTCCTCCGATTGCTGCTGCGTCTCCTCCAGCAATTCCTGCAAGCGCTCGCGATAGCGCGCGGCGCGGATCGCCTTGCCGATCGCTTCCCCTGCCCGCTCCAACAATATCAGCGCCTGGGCGTCTGGCTCCTGCGCAAAACCGATTTCCAGCACGGCAACGACATCATCGTCAGCGCAGGCCGGCGCGACCAGCATGGTGGTGGGCGCGGCCTGCCCCATGCCGGCACCATAGGCCAGATAGGACGGCGGCACCGGACCGACGCGGACAATGCGCCGTTCGGTGATGGCGACGCCGATCAGACCATCGTCTGGACCGGTCGAGCTGATAATGTCCGCGCCCTGGGGCACCCCGATGCTGGCGACCCTGCGATAGGCCGCGCCGTCATCGACGAATAGCAGGGCCGCCTGCGCATCCAGACGTGTCACGAGATTGCGGAGCAAGTCTTCGCCCAGCGTCTGGAGATTGCGTTCGCCCGCCATGGCCCGGCCAAGGCCGATCTGCGATCGCTGAACCCATTCCTCCCTCCGCACGGCCAGTTTCGTGCGAATGAACGCATAGCCAAGGCCGCCCAACAACCAGGCCGTAAGGCCCCCGAGCGAGCGATTGACCTGCGCAACAGTCGGATCGACGCCCGCCGGCGCGATCTGATAGCCGATCGCCATCAAGAGAGTCGCGGTCACCGCCAGCAGTGGCGGAATGATCGCCCGTGACGTCATGTAGGACAAGGTAAGCGGCAGCAGGTATAGCACCCATACCGACATGCCGAGTGGCAATGCCATGTCCGCCAGAAAGGGCGGGATCATCAGGATCAGCAAGGCAAAGGGAAGCAGCGTCGAAGATCGCGCCGGCGTCATCCCGAACAGGGAGGGCATTATGTTTCCACACTCTTGTAACAACGCCCCCACGCCGCGCGGCCATATTGCAAGCAGACCGCACCGGCGCAAGGGCATTCAGGCAAATATCTGCAGTGCCTATATGGCAAGCCACAGCCCTTTTTTCGAACGCGGATCGCGCACCCTGTCCGTTATCCGGCTGGCCAATGATTGTCGAGAAGGTCGCGTAAAGCCCCTTCGGCCTCAGCGCGCGACCCGCCGCCTTTGTGAAACAGGGTCAACGTCACGCCACGCCGGTCCTTCGCATCGACGCGCAGCAGAGGCGCGCCTGCGGCGCTGTGGACGATGACGGCATCCGATCCTGTCCTCTTGGGGGCCTTGGGCAGACGAGCTTTTTCCCGCATATTGGCGGTCATGCCGGCCGCTGCGACCAAAGCGCGTATCATCTCCGGCGCATTGGCAGGAATGCCCCGCTCCCCTGCCAATCGTGCTTCGCGAATTCGGCGTGCCTCGCCAAGCACCGTGGCGCGCATGTCATCGGCCTTCAGGATCGGCTTTAGACTGCCGATATGGGAGATTTTAAGGTCGAAGGGGTCGGGAAACGACTCCACCAAATCCTGCGGCAGTCGGGCAAGGTCAAGATACCGGCTCAGCCAGGCCTCTGACTGGTTGAGCCGCTTAGCCATCTGCTTCTGACTGCCGGCATAATAAAGGTCGAGCGCCTTTAAATAGTCGCGTGCGCGCTCCAGGTCGCTTAGGTCCGCCCGCGCGCGATTTTCCAGGTCCGAGATGCGGAACGCTTGCTCATCCGTTAAGTCCCTGATTTCAACGAGATAGCGTATTTCAGGATGATTATGCTGGCGCAGCCAGGACACCGCCCAATGCCGGCGGGCGCCGCAGATCACCTCATAATCATAATCGGGGTCCTGCACGCGCCGGACAATCGCAGGCACTTCCTGCTTACCCTGCGCCACTATGCTTTCGATAAGGTCGTTGCAGCGCTCTTCATTCAGCGCCGCATAATCCCGGTTGTGCCGATCCCAGATGCGGCACCGAGCAGGATCGACAAGCTCCTGCGGGTTATTGACCACCGACCCGGACGCCAGTTCCGCCAACCGGTTGTTGCGTCCCCCCAGCACGCCAACGCCCAGGCGCGAAGGCCGCCCCTGTCCCTCGGCCGCAGGCTCCACTGCCGACACCAGGTCGGCCATGAAACTCTTGTTCCGGGAGTTCATGCTCGCTCTCCTCCATGCCAAATTGCAGGGCTGCAATTTCTCCTGTTCATGCGTGGCCCGCCTTGCGCAGGCGTCCCAGATGGCTGGGCCATGTTTTACGGATCTCGAGTTCGATCTCCGCATTCACTCCGTCGAGATAGGTTAGACACCGGTCGCGAACCGCCTTGCTGGTCATCGGACCTTCCAGTTCGTAGACCGTCATCAACCGCGCGGTCGCATTGTCGATTTCCGCTGAATCCTTGAGCGGCGTGCGCACCATGGCATTGCCATAGACTTGTCGCATCAGATCCAGCAGCCCCTTCTGCATGGATTTGCCCTCGTCCACCTTCGACGCCACGAACCGCAGGAAAGCGAGTTGCGGCGCAAGGTCGTAGGATGCGAGTTCCTGGATCGTCTCGTCCAGCATCGCCAGGAAGGCGGTCGTCGAGGAAAAGTCCATCACCGTGGGCGGCACCGGGACCACCAGGGCATTGGCTGCGCGCAACACCGACAGGGAAATCGCGCCGAGCGCTGGCGGCGGGTCCAGGATGATCACATCATAAAGATCCTGGACCGACGCGATGCCATGCGCCATGCGGTCCAGCAAAGTCCCCTGCCCCCGCGCCATGCGGGCGGCCAGTTCATATTCCGACTGGAACAGTCGCAAATTGGCGGGGATCAGGTCCAGCCCGTCAAAATGCGTCTTCTTGATAGCATAGTCGAGCGACGCCCGCTCCCCCTCGCGCAGATAGGGGTACAGGGTTTCGTCCTCATCCAGATCGAGATCGGGCACATAGCCAAACAGAGTCGTGGCCGACGCCTGGCTGTCACAATCGATCAGGAGCACTCGATAGCCGCGAATGGCCAGATATTGGGCAAGGTGCACCGACACGGTTGATTTGCCGACACCGCCCTTGAAATTCTGGACCGCGATGATCGAGCATGGGTCTTCGGGTTCCCGCCACGGCCGCGTGCCAAAAGTGCCGCGCATATCGTTGAGTTGCGCGAGCGTGTACCCCATACGCCGCCCATTGTCCGCACGGGGAGGGGGGACAAGGCGGCCATCGCTTTCCGCCTCCCGAATCGCTGCTGTCGTTCGCCCCACCAGGTCGGCGGCCTTTCCGATCTGGAAAGTTGGCTCGCGCCGTTCGTCGGCTCGCGCGTTGCGTGCAGAATTACGCAGCTTTTCGAGGACAGAAGAGGACCGAGAGGCTAGAGTGGCAACGTCCAGTGCTTCCCCCAGCCGCACTTGTTCAAATGCGGAAGCCATAGCTGCTCCTTGTGAAACTGGCGTACTACATCTTCGATTTTCACTTTCCCGTCAATATGCGCGTAAAATTCACAAATCCGCGTTGTAGCTTCAACGCATCGTAAATTGTGCTACCTATCCTGACCTAATGGGGGCGGTCGGCCTGACAGAGCATGATGGATCCTGACCTTTTGGGGGCGGCGATACAAAATTGCAGGGCTGCAATTCTCGATTAGCCTGCAATCGGCGCAGTGATCCCTTGCAGGGTGGACGCATGATGCCGAAGGAATGGGTAAATGTTCCAGGCATCAGATTACTCGGCTTGATTCTTTCCACCTGGATTTTGTGCATTCGCGATTCCTGGGTGGCGCCGAAGGGGAGGGCGCTGCGCATCAGCAGATGGAGCATGAGCAGAGCAATGGTTCAGACATCGCGAACCTCCCCGTGTATCAAGCCGCCCGAACAACCAACGACTCCCTTGGCTCCCGTTCCAATAGGCGGGTGCGCCTGCGGATCCTCAGCGGTGGCAAAAGCCGGTTTATGAAAGCGATCGCGCACACCCCTACCGGAGATGCGGAGGCACGCACGACTTAGGCGAGCGGCAAAGGGGCGCCGTCGCGATTTGTCCGCATGCATGTAGCGCCCTTGGCGCTCATCCTTTGCATCGACGGACGCCAGCTATGTTGATGGTCCAAAGGCTACCCCAACGTAGTTCGACGTAAATATGATAGGCGACATCTCAGGTCGCCGCATTCGCCCTTCAGGAAAAATTGCAGGGCTGCAATTATTACGATGGACGCCCCCGCCGCGCGAAGAATGCCTCGCAAAATCCCTTCCACGACTTTTCAAGCTTCGCGCCTGATAGGCTGTCGAGCCGGTCGCCCATGGCCTCCCGATAGGCATCGGCAATCAGGTCGACGTCCCACCCCCCGCCATGACGCAAGCCTATGGCCCGTGCCGCCTGCTCTGTCGTCCCGAAATGCAGCCTGCCACGCGGAAACCGCGCCCAGGGCGCCGCCGCCTTGTCGCGCGCCCGCTCTTCGCTCACGGTCATTGACGTTGTCGCGGCAGACAGCAAATGCGTGACCTCTGCCGGGTCTGCCAGATCTTCCTCCCGCCCAATTGCGATCACAGTTTCCACCGCATGCTCTCGCCTGGCCTTCCTACCGGCGGAGTGGCGCGCCAATTCATCGACGGTCGCGATCTGCGATGGCGCGCCCTTGGGCGCAAAGCGGAATATGATCTCCACCACCGCGCGGCCGCGGCGGATTTCCTCCCATTCCACCGTGAAATGGGCCAGCTGGTCGATCTCCGTCTTTGCGATCTTGAGCACCTTGCGACGCAACTGTGCAAAATCGCCATATTTGTCCGGATCAATACCCAAAGCTGCCCTGAGCCCGACGATATCGACCTTCCATACAGGCTGCCGGCGGTGCAGACGCAGCGCGCCCTCCTCGTACAGTTTGAGGGCGTAAGCCGAGCGGAAACCCAACACCGCCTGCCGGTTCATGACGGCATAGGTCTCTGATTCCTGGATCAGCCGCCGTGCATCGGGCGTGAACTGCCATTCAATCCAGCCGGTTTCCTTGTCCCCGTCCTCGACCTCTTCCCACGATGCCTGGATCAAATTGAACCGCTTGGTAGCACGCTTTCCCCGCCAGCTTTTGTCGTCTTCGGCAAACAGCGTCCGGTGCAATTCTTCCAGCATATCCACGATCCGCTCATTGCCCTTGTGGCCGCGCCGGATATCCGCCTTGCGCATACGATGCGGAATATCACGCCAGGCATCGCCCCCCGCCGTCAGGATCATGAGGGCAAGCAGGCGCGAAGCGGTCAGGCTGAGTGACTGACCCTTGACGAACCGCACCTCGACCAACCGACCGGGTTTGACAAATTCATCGCCGCCCTTGCGCGACAGCGCGGCCGCGACCCGCATCGACCGCGGCGTTGCAGCCTCTTCGCTTTCCTGTTGCTCGATGCCTGCAGATTCGTCCATGGCGCCACCCCGTCGATCGCGCCAGAAATGCCTGTCCTGACAGCGAAGGTCAAGTCAGGACAGGATAGGCTGGTTTGGGTGCCCCCATCAGGTCAGGATAGAAATTCGCTCTGCTCAATAGGAAATCTTTGTTTCACCCCGAGTCGCGGACTTGTGAGCCTCTGGGCGCATCGATGCCCAAATTTACTCCCTATGGGGTGCTCATGCTCGTTCCCCCAAGCGGTCAGGACGGTCCCCAAGAGGGCAGGATAGGCCCCCCATCGGGTCAGGCTTGCGCCCCCACAAGGACAGGGAATTACCCCCACCGGGTCAGGTCAGTGCTGAATCCCGCTGCGAAAAGAATAACTTACATATGGCGAATCTTAGAATCTCTAGAATCCTGGAATCTCCCGCCGCTGACGCGACGGGCATGGTTCGATATTTTGGTTTTTTATGGTCGCAGTTGCACAGGCAGCAACTGTCATCCCGGCCAATCCCATGGCACCGAGTCATCTTGCCAGATGCTCGGTTCTGACCGGTCCAGCGGATTGCGGCCGTCGCGCGGAACACCGGGCGGTGCGGCAACGGGTATCGCATAATGGCGATAGCTTGCCTGCCCGGTGCGTTCGATCAGCAGCCCCGCCTCTGCCGCGATGGTCAGCAACTTGATGGCACCGGCGCTGGTCAGCTGCAAATGCCGCGCCACCATTGCGCTTGTTACATAGGGCCGCAACATTGCGAGATGCAGCACGTCACCCAGCCGCCCGGCGCGCCGCCGCGAGTCCAAGAAGTGGCGCGCGCGTGCGGCAAAACCGCGCAGGCGAAGCTCCAGGTCCAGCAGCATCTGCGCAGCATCCCGAATGGCGTCCAGCCATAAGCGCTCCAGCGCAGCGTCTCGCGCCATCCGCCATCCGCTCTGTTGCGTGTCTAGACCCAGGGCAATCAGGCCGCCATGCGACCCATTCCAGCGCCCCGGTCCCCATCGATCCCCAATCAGCAGGCTGGCGGCCAGATCGCTCCGACCAAGAGGCGCGTGCGATCGCCAGGACGCAGCGACATGCGCGCTGGCGATCAGGGGAGGGGAGGGGCGCCAACGCTCTATCGCCCGCTGCCAAGTCTCCACGCGCGCGATCATGTCATCCAGTATTGGCCCGTTGACCACCCCGCCATCGCCCATCGGGTCTGGTTTCATGCCAAGCCAGTCCAGCACCGCCATGGCGTCGCCTGCCAGTGCGTCCAGACTAATGGGCGTTCCGATGGACCGTCGCCCCAGGCTGAGGTCAAAGGTCGATGTTCTTACCGTGCCCCGGCCGTCAATCTCGATATCATGGTCATGCAACGGAACGGCATCGATCGCGGCCAGTGCCTGACGTTCAGCGACATGGGCGCGCACACGGAAGGCCGCGCGAACCGGGCTGAGCCGCATGCGCTCGTCCAGACGGCCTAAAGCCTCCTGCGCATGCGCATAAGCGAGCTGCCGATCTTCCTCCAAGGGCCGCCTCCTGTCCTATATATAGCAGGGTATGATAATCTGTTTTTTATCAACAAGAAAGAATAGTATATTCAATGATAAAGACAGCTTGGGAAAGTCAGCTTTATGCGCCGATCGCGCGCGCTTGCACCGCATCGGCCCTCCCAAAATCACCCCCAAGCGGCGGCAGCGTCGCCGGCGTCAGCCTTTAAGATTTTGCGCAACAATCGGCGCCAGCCGGCGGGCGATCACTGTCACGCCCCGCGCATTGGGATGGATGCCGTCAGGCAGAAGCAGCGTCCGGTCGCCCAGCACCCCGTCCAGCATGAAGGGGTAGAGCGCGGCGTCATATTTGTGCGCCAGATCCGGAAAGATGGGGTTGAACGCAGCGGCATAATCGGCCCCCATATTGGGCGACGCGAGCATGCCGGTCAGCATAACCGGGATACCGCGCGCCTTGGCTTCGCGCAGGATCGCGTCCAGATTGTCGCGCGTTTCCTGCGGCGACAGCCCGCGCAGCATGTCGTTGCCGCCAAGCCCGACCAGCATCAGGTCCGGCGTGCGCGGCAGCCCGTCGAGCGTGAAGGCCAGCCGGGCGCGCCCCGCCGTCGTCGTGTCGCCCGACACGCCGGCATTCACCACCTGCGCCTTGAGGCCGCGGTCGGCCAGCGCGCGCTCCAACACCGGCGCCAGCCCTTGTCCCTGGTCCAGATTATAGCCGGCATAGAGACTGTCGCCAAACGCCACGACCAGTTTGCGGTCGGCCGATGGCGTCGCCCGGGCCGGCGGCTCCACCCTCTGCGCCTGTTCTCTCGCCGGGGGAGGGGGCGGCGCGTCAGGAGAACAACCCGCCGTCAGATGGACAATCAGCGTCAATGCCCCATATTGCGTCAACCTGCCCGCCAAGGACCCATTCCCTTCATGCATTCGCCACTCGATCCTGCAACTATCGCCATTCGTGCCCAGGATGTCACGCTTCAGCTTGGAACCCGCGAGGCCCCGGTAACGATCCTCAAGGGGATCGACCTGCATGTGCAGCGCGGGCAAAGCGTCGCCATATTGGGCGCGTCGGGATCGGGCAAAAGCTCGCTGATGGCGGTGCTGACAGGGTTGGAGCGGGCAAGCGGGGGAAGGGTGGAAATTGGCGGGGTCGATTTCGGCGCCTTGGGGGAGGATGATCTGGCACGCGCCCGGCGCGGTCGGATCGGCATCATCCTCCAATCCTTTCATCTGCTTCCCACCATGACCGCGCTGGAAAATGTCGCGGTGCCGCTCGAACTGGCGGGGCAGGCGGACGCCTTTGCCATTGCTGCTGACGAATTGCGCGCGGTCGGCCTTGGCCACCGGCTGGATCATTATCCCGCGCAATTGTCGGGTGGCGAGCAACAGCGCGTCGCCATCGCGCGCGCGGTCGCGCCACGCCCCACCTTGCTCTTTGCCGACGAGCCCACCGGCAATCTGGACGCCGCGACTGGCGCGGCGATCATGGACCTGCTGTTTGAACGGCAGGCGGCGGCGGGGGCGACGCTGCTCATCATCACGCATGACGCCGCGCTGGCGCAGCGCTGCGAGCGCATCATCGAAATGCGTGACGGACGCATCCTGTCGGATCACATGGCGTGAGCCGGCTTGGCTGGCGCGCAGCGTGGCGCATTGCCCGTCGCGACCTGCATCTGGGCTTTCGCGGCCTGCGCCTCCTGTTCCTCTGCCTGTTCCTGGGCGTTGCGACGCTGGCCGCGATCGGTAGCCTGACCAGCGCGATCACGCAGGAACTGCGCGATCGGGGACGGCTGATCCTGGGCGGCGACATCGAAATCGGCATGACCCAGCGCGAAGCCAGCCTGGGCGACAAACAGGCTTTTCGTCAACTTGGCGCGCTCAGCCAAACTATCCGCATGCGCGCCATGGCCCAGCGGGTGGGGCAGGGGAGGGGGAACGCGCCGCCCGCCATCCTGACCGAACTCAAGGGGGTGGACGCTGCCTATCCGCTTTATGGCGCGCTGGCGTTGCGGCACGGCATCTATCGTCCGCTTGATGCCGGCGATATCCTGATCGGCGACGCTTTGTCCCAACGGCTGGACATCGGTCGCGGCGCAAAGCTGCGCTACGGCGACGCGCTCTTCATTGTCCGCGACATCATCGTGGATGAGCCCGACCGGCTGGGGGAGGGCTTCACCCTGGGACCGGTGGCGATCACGTCCCTGTCGGGGCTGCGTCGGACCGGCTTGATCCAGCCCGGCAGTCTCTATTCCACCAAATATCGCATTCGCCTCGACCCGCGCTATGACGCGGCAACCGTGCGCAAGGATTGGGAAAAGGCGCGCGCGGGCGAAGGCTGGACGTTCAAGGATCGCGATCGCGCCGCGCCCGGCGCCAATCGCTTCATCGACCGGATGGGGCAGTTCCTGTCGCTGATCGGCCTTGCCGCCCTGGTCATCGCCGGGATCGGCGTCAGCAACGGGGTCGCTTCCTATCTCGCGGGCAAGCGCAATGGCATTGCGACGCTCAAGGTGCTGGGCGCAAGCGCGGCGGACATCGCGCGCATCTACCGCTTGCAGGTGGGCGCCGTCGCGCTGCTGGGCATTGCCGCAGGGCTCGTCGTCGGCGCGGTGCTGCCCCCGCTCGTGGTCGCGCTCGCGGGCGACGTGCTGCCGGTCAGCCCGGGTTTCCGCCTGTTCCCGCTGCCGCTGGCGACAAGCGCGCTCTATGGATTGCTCATCGCTTTTCTCTTCACGTTCCCGCCGCTGGCCCGGGCGCGGACCCAGCCCGCCGCCGCCTTGTTCCGGGGTGCGATCGAACGTCGCTCCGGTCTTGACCGACGCAGCCTTGCCGCCATGGCGCTGGCCGGTCTGCTGCTCGTCGCGCTGGCGCTTGGGACGGCGGGCGATCCGCTATTCTCCGCGGCGGTTCTGGGCGCGGTCGGCGCGGTTCTGCTCCTGCTGCTTGGCATCGGCATCGCCGTGCGCCGGATCGCCCGGCGCCTGCCCCGACCCCGCCGTCCCTGGCTGCGGCTGGCGCTCGCCAATCTCCATCGGCCCGGCGCGCAGACGGCCGCGCTCATCGTTGCGCTTGGCCTTGCTCTTACCCTGTTCGTAACGCTCGCCGGGATCGAAACCAGCCTGGATGCGGAAATCCGGCAAGTCGTGCCCAAGAAAGCGCCGGCGCAGATCGTGCTCGACATCCCCGCGTCGCAGCAGCAGCGCTTCCGCACTATTGCCCGGGCGCAGGCTCCCGAAGCGCAACTCAACATCGTGCCCGTCCTGCGCGGCACCATTACCGGCTATGGCGACACGCGCGTTGCCGATCTTGCGCAACTGCCCGAAGGTGCCTGGTTCCTGCGCGGTGAACGCGGCGTCACCTACAGTGCGGCCTTGCCCGAAGGCAGTGATCTGGTCGCAGGCACCTGGTGGCCGACCGACTATCGCGGTCCGCCCCTCGTCTCGCTCGACGCGGAAGCGGCCCGCACGCTGGGCATCGGCGTGGGTGACAGGCTGACCGTCTCGATCCTCGGGCGAGAGATTACGGCGCGCATCGCCTCGCTGCGCAAGGTCAACTGGGATACGATGGGTTTCAACTATGTGCTCGTCTTCTCGCCGGTCACATTGCAATCCGCGCCCCACAGCGTTGCTGCCACCATCACCATGGACCCGCGCCACGACACCGCCATGACCCGCGCCCTGCTGGCGGCCTTCCCCGGCGTGTCGGTCATTGCGGTGGGCGATGTCATCGATCAGGTCGGCGCCATCCTGACACAAATGTCGCGCGCCATTCTGGTTGCGGCCTCGGTCGCCATTCTGGCCGGCATTGCGGTGCTGGTGGGCGCCATCGCCGCCGCCCGCCAGTCGCGCAGCTATGACAGCGTCATCCTCAAGACGCTGGGGGCGACCCGGCTGCAACTGCTGGGCGGTCAGGCGCTGGAATATGGCCTGCTCTCGGTTCTGCTGGCGGTCGTGGCGCTGGCGCTTGGCAGCGCGGCGGCCTGGTTCGTCATTGTTCAGGTCTTCGATTTTACCTGGTCGCCCGACTGGGCGGTCATGCTGGGCACCCTGGCGGGCGGAGCGTTTCTGACACTCGGCATCGGCCTTGCCGGCGCGCTGCCGCTCCTGTCGGTCCGCCCCGCCCGCGCCCTGCGGCAGGTCTGACGGGGCAGGGGGGCGTCGACCGCCAGCCTCGTCCTGGGGTTGCGCGTCTGGCTCTGACGCCTTTCTTGACGGCAGCGGGCGACTACAGTCGGTTATTTCACCTTGGCCAGCGCGGCCGTCATGCGCTTGGCGGCGAAGGGGGGCAGCTTCACTGCTTTCGCTGCGGCGATATCGGCTGGCGTCACCTTGCCCACCTGGACCAGGGCGACCATGCCCATCGAATAATGCGGCATGCATTTGATGCCATAAAGACCGGGCTTGGTCACAGTCATCGTCACTTCCTTGTTCATCGCCCCCTTCATCGGCGTCGCGCCCGTTGGCAGCATATTGGCCATGGTTTCGGCATTATGGCTGGGATTGGTCGGCAAAAACCGGATCTTGTCGCCTGGCGCGGCTTTGACGAAGGACGGTTCGAACACCATCGCGCCCTCCGCGCCCTGGTTCTTCATATGGACGATGATCTCCTTGGCGGCCGCGGGCAGGGGCGACAGCAGCAGTGTGGCGACCGACAGGCGAAGAATGACGGGACGGATCAAGGCTCTCTCCATTGGATGGCTCGGCGTAGGCCGCCGGATTGCCAAAGAAAATGGGGGTTTTCCCTAACCCGGCGCAATGGGCCATTGGTCCAAGGTCCCTGTTCGGACTGCGTGGGTCGTCGGTCATTCGGGCCGGTTGCGTTCGGGACTGACAGGCTCCAGCCGCAAGCCCAGGTCCCGCCAGCCATCGCTCCCTTCCGCCAGCCACCAGATAGGCCGATAGCCCGCGCGCTGCAGCCGTCGCGCCGCATTCCAGCTCATCCAGCAATCGGCCAGGCAAAAGACGATGACTGGCATATCGGCGCGCCCTGCGGTCAGCCGCGTCACGCCGCCGATCAGCCATCGTTCGACGGCCGGATCAATGCCACCCCTGCCGCTTTCGGGGAACCAGTGCGCGCCGGGAATCGTCATTCGCTCTGGCTTGCCCCCCGCACCGGGATCGACCGGCGTCACGTCGATGAACAGGGCATCGACACCTGGCCGCAACATCGCTGCGGCCTGGGGTGCGATCCGGGTAACGCCGTTGGGTGCGCGCCGCGTCGGCGCGCGATAATGGGCGATCCGATATCCCGCGCTGTCGAATGCAGATGCGTCCGCCTCCGCAGGCGCAGCGATCGACAGCATCATCCACGCGATCCCCATCGTCAAATCCTTCCGCGTCATCGACCCAAGGTGCAATGGTATCGCAAGGCGGCCTGCCTTACCTCCTGCACTTAGGGAGAAGGGACATGAAGGCCATGATGGCGCTGCTGCTGGCGCTGATCGCCGCGCCGGGGCAGGCGGCGCAGGATTATCCCGCCGATCCGTTGGGATCGCCCATGTGGCGCGCTCATGCCCTCACCTTGTTCGGCGACGATCCGGTCCGGTTCGACGCGCGGGTGAAGGTCGAATTTCCGGCCATAGCAGAGGATCAGCGCGCCTTTCCCGTCGCCATCGACGCGCGCGGAATTCCCGGGGTGCGGCGGATGCTGCTGTTTGCCGACCTCAATCCCATTCCGATCGCGATCGACTATCGGCCGACCCATGCCGCGCCTTATGTCGCTACCCGCATCAAGCTCGACCAGCGAACGCCGGTGCGCGGCGCGGTGCAGCTGGCGGACGGCCAGTGGCTGGTGTCGGGTGGCTGGATCGATGCCGCGGGCGGGGGCTGTTCCACTCCACCGATCAGCCGGGTGAAGGGCGACTGGGCTGATCATCTGGGCGAAATTCGCGGGCGCGCTTGGCCGCAGCAGGATGGCTCGCGCCTGCGGCTCGGCTTTCGCCACCCCATGGATACCGGGCTGGTCGCCAATATCGCGACCTATCATCTCGACCATCTGACGGTGAAGGATGGCGATGGCCAGCTGCTGGGCGACATGGATCTGTGGGCCAGCGTGGCCGAAGACCCGGCGCTGACCCTCATGCCCGATGCGCCGGCAGGGGGGCAGCTTCTGGTCGAGGCTCGCGACACCAATGGCCGGGATTATGTCGCGCGCATCGACGTGGCCCGGCAATCGCCGATACCGGCGCGCCCCTGATGCTCTCGCGTCGCAGCGTCCTGACAGGCTTCGCCTTCCTGCCCGTTGTCGCCAGAGCAGCCGAAAGCTATGCGATCGAACCCGAACAAATCGCGCAAGGCATCTGGATGGTGCGGGGGGCCGATGCCCCCATTCAGCCTGACAATGGCGGCGCCATCGCTAATATCGCCATTGTCGATACGCCTGCGGGCACGGTGTTGATCGATTGCGGTCCGTCGTTGCGCTATGGCCTGGCGCTCAAGCGCGTGGCCGAAGAGCTGACCGGAAAGCCGGTGATCCGCATCTATGTGACGCATCTCCATCCCGATCATGGCTTTGGCCTTGGCGCTTTCGACGCCACCCGCGCCGCCGCACTGCCAGGCACCATCGCCGCCATTGAAGCGCAGGGGCAGGGCTTTTCCGATGCCATGTACCGTATCCTCGGCGACTGGATGCGCGGCACCGACCTTTTGCTGCCCCGCATCGCGCTGACGGCCGGGCAGGAGGATTTTGGCGGCCGGACGTTTCGCCTCCTGGCGTTGTCTGGCCACAGCAGCGCGGACTTGGCATTGCTCGATGAACAGACCGGGCTGCTGATGGCGGGCGATCTTGTGTTTTATAATCGCGCGCCCAGCACGCCGACCGCCGACTTGCCGGCCTGGCGCGCCAGCCTTGATCGGCTCGCGGCGCTGGATCATGGCGCCTTGCTGCCGGGCCATGGACCTTTGGATCCTGGCGGCACGGCCGCGATCGCCCAGACTCGCGACTGGCTCGACTGGCTCGACGCGACATTGACCGATGCCGTCGCCGCCGGTCTCGACATGGTGGAAGCGGGGATGCTGCCGATCCCTGATCGCTTCGCCGGCCTCGCCGCCGCGCGCTACGAACTGCAACGCAGCGTCTCGCACCTCTATCCCGGACTAGAGGCGCGGCTGCTTCCGCGCGTCGACCGGCCGGACTAAATCCTAGAAACTCGCCTTCATGCCCAGATACCAACGGCGCGGCGCGCCCGGGCCATAAGCGCGCGGGTCCGACGCGCCGGGCGCTTCCTCCAGGTCGATCTCATCTACCTCGCTGAACGTTCCGAATGTCGCATAGCGTCGATTGAAGGCGTTGCGCACTTCGCCGAACAGGCTGACGCCCGGCACAATCGTCACGCTGCCGCGCAGATTGACGATGGCATAGCCGGGCACCTGGCGCGTATCATTGCCTTCGTCGCCGACCAGATACTGGCCGCTCCGCGCCAGCACATCGCCCCCCACCGACCATCGCGCTGTCGCATAGTCGAGGCTCAGCGTCGCGCTATGGCGGGGAATGCCCGGCAGCCTGTCGCCGCGCGCCACCGCGATTCTTCCGTCATCATCCGCTTGCGGGTTGGCCGGGCTCGCAAGCGTCAGCGGCGCGCGATAGGTCGCATCGGTGAAGGCGTAGCTGATCGCCCCGGTCAGGCCGCCCCGGCTTGCCTTGACGCTGGCTTCGATCCCCTGCCGCCGGGTCGCGCCGATATTCTGGAAATAGGCTCGCCCCCTGATGGCCGAGGCGATATATTGAATGTCGTTGCGGTTGCGCGTGCGATAGGCCGACAGTAGCCAATCGACCTTGATGCCGCCGGCCTGTCCCGATCCGCTCGCGCCCGCTTCCCAGCTTTTGGCCACCACCTGCTTGAGCGGCGGATCTGCGATGAAGAAGTTGGTCAGGCTGCACGGCGCATTTTCGTCGGCGCAGGACAACTCCGCCGGGGTCGGCGCCCGGTTCGTTTCCGCATAGCCTGCCCGCAGCGACAGCGCATCGCTCATCCTGTAATCCAGTTCCACGCCCGGATTGACCCGCTGGAACCGGTGCCGACCGTTGAGTGCCGTGCCGATCTGGTCCTGCAACACGATCCGCGCATGATTATATCGCAGGCCGATTTCGGCCGACAGGCGCGGCGTGATCGGCAGCTTGTCCTGCACGAAGACGCCCCAATAATCGCTGTGCGTGATCAGGCTGACCGGCGCGATGGCGCCATCGCCCTGTACGATCATCGTGCCCAGCCCATCGACGCTGCGCGCATCGGTCAACGCGCCCAGTTCGACCGACGTGTCGAATCGCGTCCGGCTGGTGTCGTAACTCAGGCCCAGCGCGAAATGGTTGCGCCCGCCCAGCATCGGCCGGTCGTCGATGATCTGGAACAGGGCGCCCATGGCGCGCGTGCGGGTACGGCCGCGATTGAGCACGCCATAGCCGTCCCCGTCCAGCATGTCGGCGATCGGGGCGCCGGCCGCGTCGGTCAGCACCGCCTCTTCCTCCTCATCGGGATCATCCCCGACGCTTTCCAGGCACAACAGCCCTGCCTCGTCCTCCTCCTCGCATGCCTCGATATCGGCCGCGTCGCCGTTGATCGTGCGTAGCGTCAGGCGCTGGGCATAGAGCGTGCCTTCGATCCGCGTGGTGTCGGACAGGGCGACCCAGGGATGCAGGCTGATGCGGCCATAGGTCGACTGGCTGTTATCGGGCCAAGTGAACACCGCGCGCCGGTCCGCTGCCAGTAATTCGACCGGGGCGACCCCATTGCCGGTCAGGTCGGTATCCGCGCCCACCAGCTTGACATGCAGGCCACCCGACGCCGTGTCGAAGCCCAGGTCGAGATAGCCATTATAGAGGGTTGAGGGTGAAAAATCGCGCCAGCCATCCTCATGGCTATATTGGAACGCGCCATAGGCGCTCAGGTCGCCGCGCGCGATGCCACCTGCAATGCTCGCCTCGCGATAACCGAAACGTCCCGCGCTATAGCTGGCCTCCAGCCCCGGATCGGACAGGCCGGTGCGCGTTTCGACCAGCATCGCGCCGCCCAGCGCGTTGAGGCCATAGACCGGGCTTGCATCCAGCAGGCTCACGCTTCGGATCGCCGCTTCGGGCAGCAGGTCGAACGCCACCGTATCGCCAAAGGGCTGGTTGAACCGCGCCCCGTCCAGATAGACCGCTAGTCCCTGCGCCACCCCTTGTAATGGCGACGCGGAAAAGCCGCGATAGACCAGATTGGGTTGCCAGGGATTATTCTGTGCGTCCTGCAAGGTAATGCCCGCGATGGTCCGGGTCAGTGCGCCAAGCAGGTCGGGTGTGCCCGCGCGCCCGATATCGTCGCGCGTCAGGATCAGCGCATCGTCCACGTCGACTGCGCCCCCCGGAGCAGTCACGATGATCGCGCTTCTGTCGATGTCGCTGTCGGCCTCGCCTTCCGCCGCGCTAATTGGCATCGTCCAGATCGCCGCCGATCCGGCCAACAGCGCACCCCAGGTCCGCATCATCCTCACCCCCATTTTCCTTGTTGAAACAAGGGTTAGGGGAAGGGCAGGGGGCGCTCCATCCTACTTTGGGTCAAGGACGCCAGCTGACGCCGATCCACAGCGTGCGCGGCGTGCCAAGGTCGATGGACCCGCCCGCATTGCGTGTGACGACTGTTTCGTCGAACAGATTTTCGCCCCGCGCGACCAGCGATACGCCCTTGGCCAGCGGCAGGCGCGCAACCGCGTCCAGCGTCAGCGCGTCGGGCAGCACATCGCTTTGCAGGTCGTCTTCATATTGCTTGGCGACATAGCGCAGCGTCGTGGACAGCGATGGCCCCCCGCGCGGCGCCCAGGCCACCGTGCCGCTGGCTGCATGGCGCGGACCCTGTGCGGGCGTGAAGCCGTCAAACGCCTCGCCCGGCGCATGCACGCTGCTGTGGCTATAGGCATAGGATGCCGACAGGGAAAAATCGCCCATCTGCGCCGCCGCCGTCAGTTCCACGCCCTTGGCGACGATCCGCTCGACATTCTGCCGCTCGCGTGTGTTGGGAGCGATGGTGACATTGGCGATCGCGCCGTCCAGCCGGTTGTAAAAGGCCGTGGCCGACAGGGTGACGCCCTTCATGGGTGTCAGGTCGACGCCCGCCTCCACGCCTTTCAGCTTTTCGGGGTTCAGCGCGGCATTGGCGCGCGTGGTGATGGGAAAGACCACGAAGGGCCGATACAGTTCGTTCAGCGTCGGCAGACGAAAGCCGCTATAGGCCGCCGCCCGCAGCGCCACCGCGTCGCCGGGCCTGAACAGCGCGCCGACCCGGCCGGTCGTTTCCCAGCCCGACCGATCGGCATAGGATTCGCCCGTGGCCGCGCCCGTCGTCGCATTGACCTGGCGGTAGAAACCGTTGCGGATCGTCCACCGGTCAACCCGCGCGCCGCCGGTCAGCACCAGTCTGCCCAGCGTCCAGTCATCCTCGACGAACAGGCCGCTCGTCCATTGCTCGCCGCCCGCATGACGCAGGAAGGTGCGCGGGTTGCTCGCGACATTGGCGTTATAGGCGTCCTCATACATGTCGCCGGTGGCTAGCCGCGTGTCGGCGCCCACGCGCAGCACATGTTGGGGACCGACCGGCGGGCGCAGCTCGATCTTGCCGCCCAGCCCGGTCGATGGCGTGTTGCGCTGGTCCAGCGTCTTGCGAAAGCTGGAGGAGGATATGACGATATTGGAAAAATTGCGCGCCTGGATATAGGCCAGCGCATCGACCTGCCACGGGCCGCGCGCGACATAGCGGATGCTGGCGTCCTGGCCCTCGCTCATGCTGTCGGCGCCCTGGAAACGCAGCGTGCGATGATCTTCGAACAGCGTTGCGCGAAACTGCAATTCGGACGTCGCGGAGATCGGAGCGACCGCGCGGAGATTGGTCGACCAGCCATCATAGGCGGCGGGCGCGCTGGCGGCGACTCGTTGGTCGCGCGGCGTGGTATAAAATCCATCCCCCCGGTCCCATCGGCCCGACAGGGAGACATGACCGCCGCCCAGATCCGGGGTGATGGTGGCGGACAATTCGCTGGCGTCTCGGCTGCCATATAGAGCGCTCAGCGCCATGTCGGGTAATTCTTCGCGGGTCGCGCTCGCCAGTTCTATGGTGCCGGCGACCGCGCCCGATCCGAACGCGCCGCTGCCCCCGCCGCGCGTCACGCGCACGACCGACAGTCGCTCGGGCGCCAGCGCACCGAAGGGAATATAACCAAAGAAGGGATCGGCCAGCGGCACCCCGTCCAGCAGCATCAAGGTCCGGCTTGACGCGTTGCCGCCCAGCGCGCGCAGCGTCACGCCCTGCGCGGACGGGTTCGCCGACCGGCTGTCCGATCGGCGAAACTGCTGAAATCCCGCGACATCGCCCAGTACCGTTTCGATCCGCCCCGACGCGCTGTCCATCAGCCGTTCGCGCCCGATCACCACCGATCCATAGGCCGGGGTTCCCGGCGGCAGCGGCAGGCCGCGTCCCGTCACGATGATCGCCGGCGCATCGCCGGGCGTCTGCGCCCAAGCGGCAGTCGGAACGGTCAATAGCAACGCAGGCAGCAGGCAGGTCTTCATGGCATTCCCCTCAGGCGGCCTCTCCCTTCTGGTTTTTTGTCGCGATTGCAAACGGAAAGGGCCGCACCCCTTGTAGGATGCGGCCCGTCCCCCGTGACATTGGTCCTTTGGTCAGAAAAAGAGGATCGCGCCCGCCGCGATCGCGTCCGACGACGCCTCATTGCCGTTATGCGCCTGCGACTTGGTGCTCACATATTCGCCGAGCAGCGTCACCCAGCTATTGAGGCCATAGCGGACCTGCCCCACCCAGCTGCTATTCTTGTCGACCAGCGCGGGGTTGGCGATCGCATCGGCTGCATTGGCGTAATCCAGATGGCTCTCACCATAGCTGCCGCCGAACGAGAATTTGCCGAAGGTCGCCAGGCCCTGAAGATAGAAGCCGTGGCTGTCGCGCTTGTTGCCCAGCCCATCTGTGTCGAACAGGTTGAGCGCAGTGGTGCCAAGGCCCGATGCGTCATAATAGGTTCCGACCACCGTCACCGGGCCAAAGCCGACCTTGGCGCCCACATCCCATCCCCAGCCGGTATAATCAGGGCCGGCATCGACATTATGCTTCTGCGTAATGCCCGACGCCCACAGCCGCGTCGATACCGCGCCCATCTTGCCGTCATAGACCAGCTTGCCCTGGAAACCGGGCTGCTTGTTGGTTTCGGCCGGGCCGGTCAGCGATGACAGCGGCTCGAAAATTCCGATGCTGGCGGTGATCCCGCCAAAGCTGGGCGTGGTATAGGTGATCTGCGGCTGGAAGTCGGTATAGATATAGCCGATGCCGATCCGGCCCAGCGTCGTGTTGGACGGCGCGACATTGCCCGCCGGCGTGCCCGACGATAGCAAGGTGATGTCGTTCAATATCGCTTCGGACGCGAACAGGCCGATATCACGGCCGATCTTCACCTCGCCAAATCCCTTGCGCCCGAACGTCAGATAGGTCTGGCGGAAATCGATGCCGCTGGTCTGCAACGCGCGCGGATTGCCGGGGCTGTTGGCGCCGCCGCCCGCTGCATAATTGACTGAATTGATGCCCGGATACATGCCGAAATGCGCGCCCACGTCCCACCCGCCCTGGGTGGTCATCGCCTCGACCTTCAGGAAACCGGGCAGCAGGCCGTTGCGGATCGCCGATGTGTCGCCGCCCACCGTCGCGACACCGCCCACGACCGTGTTGGTCGCGCTGGGCGCTTCGCCATTGTCGTGCACGTAAAATCCGTTGACCGACCCTGAAAATTTCAGCGTCACATCCCCCATCTGCAACCCGATGCCGCTATCGGTCATCCGCACGAAGCCCGCGCCCCCCGATGCGTCGGGTGTCACGGGCGGTGCGCTGGGCGCGGCAGCCGCCTGCGCCGTTTCGCTCGCCTGGCCGCTCAGCAGCTCCTGATATTCCTCGTCGGTCAGGATGCCCTTTTCATGCAGTCGTTTCAGCAGATCGGCGGTGGTGCCGGCCATCGCCGGCGCGGCCGTGACGCAAAGCGCGAATGCGCTCGCGGCGCACATCAGGCGCAGTGTCCCCTTCATCTCATCCTCCCGTTGAGCCGCCGGTGGTTCCGGCTGGCCCGGACAGTGGGCTGCATCAGGCGGACCGAAAATTGAACTTAGGTTCTGCGACTTTCGGCCGGGCGCTGCGGTATCGGTCGGGTCAGGGCGCGATGGCGATTCCCCACGGGGCAGAGCCGACCGGCACGGTGCCCACCACCTTGGCCATGTCCAGGTCGATCACCGACACATTGTTCGAAAGGCCATTGGCGCTATAGGCGTGGCGGCCATCGGCGCTGACCGCGACATGCCAGACGCGGCGGCCGACCGGGACATAGGCGCGCACCTTGCGGCTCGCCACATCGACCAGCGCGACATGATCGGCGCGGCCCAGCGCCACGATCGCGGTCTTGCCGTCGGGCGTGAAGCGGATGCCGCAGGGCAGAATGCGATGCGCCGCGACGCCCTCTATCTCGAACGGCAGCGTGTCCGTAATCGTCCGGCTGGCGACGTCCGCGATCTGGACGACGCCGCCGATCTCGGCCGCGATCCAAAGCTGGCGCCCATCGGCGGTGAATTCGACATGGCGCGGCCGCATCTCGGTCGCGGTTTCGCCTGCCGCCGTCCGGGTGGAAAGATCAATCCAGGTGACGACATTATCCTCTTCGGACGTGACCGCGACCCATCGTTCGTCCGGGCTTTGCGCGACGCCTTCCGGCTCGCCGCCGACCGCCACCTGAAAGGCGACGGTGCGCGAGGAAAGGTCGATCGCGGTCAGCGCGGCGTCATTTTCATTGGCGACGAACAGGGTGCCGCCATCGCGCGACAGGAAAAATTGCTCGGGGTCCTCACCGGACGGCAATTCGGCCACCAGCTTGCCGCTGGCGCGATCAATCACCTGCACCGCATGATCCAAGCTGGCGCATAGATAGACATATCGTCCATCCTTCGACACGGTGATGCCGCGTGGCCGGCCGCCCACATCCCACGTTGCCAGCACCGTGCGCGTCGCGCCGTCGATCACGCTCACGCTGTCGCCCCGCTCATTGGAGACATAGAGCGTGTCCGCGATCGCCGGGACCGGCATCGCACTCGCCATCGCGGCCCATAGCAGTTTCTTCATGCCAGCCCTCTCCCTCAATGTCCGTCGTCCCAATGGTCTAGGCGCAGCATCAGGCGGGCGGGATTGTACCAAAGGCCAATGGGGCGCGCTCCGCCGCTCCCCTACACTTGCATGGAACAGGACATGATGGGTGAGGATGGACAGGCTCATGACTTCGGGACGCATTTTGCTGCTGGGCGCGCTTGCCGTGCTGGGCGGAACGACGGCCAGCCAACTGCTGGCGCATGGCGACGTGACGCCGCAGGCGGTCGATACCTCCGCGCTGCCGGACATTGGCGAGGAATGGCTGGAAAAAAATCCCTATAGCGGCAACGCCAAGGCGATCGAAATCGGCCAGTCCGCCTATGGCCAGAATTGCGCACGCTGCCATGGGCTCGACGCGGAAAGCGGCGGCATCGCCCCGGACCTGCGCTATTTGGAGCAGGGTGAGTCGGGCGACCAGTGGTTCGCCGAACGCTATCGCCACGGCTCAAGCCATGACGGAAAAGTCTATATGCCGCCATTTGGGGATGTCCTGGGGCAAAAGACCGGCTGGGCGATCCGCGCCTGGCTCGAAACCAAGTTCGAGGGCTGATCCCATGGTCAGCCGCCGCGCCTTTCTCAGCGCCGCCGGCGCTGCCGCGACACTGGGCCTGCTGCCCTCGCGCATCGGCGCGGCGCCGCTTGGCAAGGTCAGGGATACAGGGGTCCTTCGGGTCGCCGTCTATAGTGATAACCGTCCCTGGTCCTGGGAAAAAAACGGCCGGCTGACCGGCATCGACATCGATCTTGCCAACGCCTTGGCGCAAAAGCTGGGCGTACGCGCCGACGTGGCGCAGATTACGGCGGATGAAAGCGTCGACGATGACCTGCGCAATGCGGTTTGGAAGGGCGGACTGCTCGGCTTCATGCCGGCCGACATCATGCTGCATGTGCCTTTTGACCGGGCCTTTGCCGCGCGCAATGATCAGGTTGCGATTGTCGCGCCTTATTATCGTGAGACGTTCCAGTTTGCCTGCGCCAATGGCGATATCGACTGTGATGCGCCGCCCGTCCAATGGAAGGGCAGGCGGCTCGCCGCCGAACTGGACAGCATTCCCGATTTTTATCTGATCGGCGCCTTTGGCGGGGTACTGTCCAGGGATGTCGTCCATCATAAAAGCGGCGCAGCCGCCGTGGACGCGATGCTCGATGGCGGGGCCGACGGCGTGCTCGCCAGCCGCGCCCAGATCGAAGCAGCGCTGCATGACCGCGGAAATCCCGCCATCATTCGCCGCAAAATGCCGCTTCCCGCCTTCACCTCGCCGGGTTGGGACATCGGCATGGCGGTCAAGGAAAACAGCCGCACGCTGGGCGACGCGGTGGAGGACATCCTGGCCGCCATGGGGACGTCGGGCGAACTGGCCGCCCTGTTCGCCGCCCATGGCGTCACCTATCAGAAGCCTGTCGCTGGCTGATCGCGGCCCTCACTTGCCGCTTCCAATGTTGGACTTTCTCTGATCTATCCTGGTCGGTGAGGCACGCTTCGATCCTTTTCATGCTCGGTTGGGCGGGTTTTGGTGGCTATCGCCACCTGTCGCTTAGGTGTCGCTTCCGTGTCGCTTCGTGGGGCGCGCTGCGGTCGCTTCGGGGCCAAAAGCGGCCAAAGCGAATGAACTTCGCTCCTGTGCATTTCCTCCCGACCGAAGGTCCAATTGCCGCTTGCGCCGCCCGGCATAGGCTGTTCGGCGCAATGGGGGCGCACGGCGCCGCAGAAATGGGAGGATGATGATGAAGGGACGTATGTTGCGTTCGCTGGGCGGCGCCGCCGCATTGGCATTGGTCGTGGCTGGGGCGCCGCTGCTGGCGCAGGGGGCTGGCCCGACCGATGCTGACCTCATGAACGACGCGGCAACGCCCGGCGACGTGCTGACCTATGGCATGGGTCCGCGCGCACAGCGGTTCAGCCCCTTGAAGCAGATTGACGCGGGCAATGTCGCAAAACTCGTGCCCGCCTTCGCCGCCTCGCTGGGCGGTGAAAAACAGCGCGGTCAGGAAGCGCAGCCGATCGTCTATGACGGCACCATCTATGTGACGGGCAGCTATTCGCGCCTCTTTGCCTTTGACGCGCGCACCGGTGAGGAAAAATGGCAATATGATGCCCGACTGCCGGACGCGATCATGCCCTGCTGCGACGTCGTCAATCGCGGTGCGGCCATCTATGGCGACAAGATCATCTTCGCCACGCTCGACGCGCGCGTGGTGGCGCTGAACCGCGAAACCGGAAAGGTCGTGTGGAATAAGCAGATCGCCGACTATAAGGAAGGCTATAGCGCGACAGCCGCACCGATCATCGTCAAGGGCATGGTCATCACCGGCAATTCAGGCGGCGAATTCGGCGTCGTCGGCGCGGTCGAGGCGCGCGACGTCAACACCGGCGAACTGATCTGGCACCGCCCCGTGATCGAAGGCCATATGGGCACGTTGCGGGGCAAGGATAACGGCATCACCGGCAAGACCAACGCCAGCTGGCAGGGCGACTTGTGGAAGACCGGCGGTGGCGCAACCTGGCTTGGCGGCACCTACGACCCGGAAACCAATCTGCTCTTTTTTGGGACCGGCAATCCAGCACCCTGGAACAGCCATCTGCGCCCGGGCGACAATCTCTATACCAGCTCCACCATCGCGCTCGATCCCGACACCGGCGTCATCAAATGGCATTATCAGACAACGCCGCATGACGGCTGGGATTTCGACGGCGTCAACGAATTCATTCCCTTCGACGCCACGATCAATGGCAAGCCGATGAAGCTGGGCGCCAAGGCGGATCGCAACGGCTATTTCTATGTGCTCGATCGCACCAACGGCAAATTGGTCAGCGCCTCGAAATTCGTCATGCAGACGACTTGGGCTGACGGCATCAATCTCAAGACCGGACGGCCCAATTATATCGAAGCCGGCCGACCCGGCGCGCCGACGACCGAGAAGGGGAAGCCGGTCTTTGCCTCCCCCTCCTTCCTTGGGGGCAAGAACTGGATGCCCATGGCCTATAGCCAGGACACGGGCCTGTTCTACGTGCCATCCAATGACTGGGGCATGGATATCTGGAACGAACCCATCGCCTACAAGAAGGGCGCGGCCTATCTGGGCGCGGGCTTCACCATTAAGCCGATTGCCGAAGACCATATCGGCGCGTTGCGCGCAATGGATCCCAAGACCGGCAAGATCATGTGGGAATATAAGAACAAGGCGCCGCTATGGGGCGGCGTGCTGACGACGGGCGGCAACCTCGTCTTCACCGGCACGCCGGAGGGCTATCTCAAGGCGTTCGACGCCAAGACGGGGCAGGAACTCTGGAAATTCCAGACCGGATCTGGCGTGGTCGGATCGCCCGTCACCTGGGAACAGGATGGCGAACAATATGTCGCCGTCATGTCTGGCTGGGGTGGGGCGGTCCCGCTGTGGGGCGGCGAAGTGGCCAAAAGCTTCAAGGACATCAACCAGGGCGGGGCGCTCTGGGTGTTCAAGCTGCCGCGATAAGCCGAAATGAAAGGAGATTGATTGATGATTGTCATGGGCCGGGGACATCATACGCCGCACATGCCGGCATTGCCGCCACGCGCGATGCATCTTGCCTCCGCCCATGGCATCATGGATCATGAAATGCAGGGGCGGGGGATGGGTCAGTATATGGGCGGGGACGCCATGATGGAACGGGTGCTGATCATCGACGATCATCCACTGGTGCGCGATGGCCTGCGCAGTGTCATCGCGATCAGTTTCGACAATATCGAGATATTGGAGGCGGCGAGCTTGGCAGAAGCGGTCGCGCTGCTGGAAAAGCAGGACAATTTCGATCTCATCCTGCTGGATCTCAATATTCCCGACGTTCGCCGCCTCGACGGGTTGAAACTGCTGCGGCAGCGTTTTCCAATCCTCCCCGTCGTCATGGTCTCGGGCGCTTTCGACCGCGCCATCGTGCAGGACGCTTTGGCGGCCGGAGCGGCGGGGTTCATCCCCAAATCGCTCAAGCGCAGCGGCATTGTCGATGCGCTGCAACGCATCGTCGCTGGCGAAATTTATCTGCCCGAAACCATGGGCGAAGTGCCGCCCCCTTCGGTGGAGGAGGATGATATCGTCCGCCGCATCGATAGCCTGACGCCGCAGCAGAAGACTGTTCTGGGCCATCTTGTTCGTGGCCGCCTCAACAAGCAGATTGCCCATGACCTCGGCGTGTCGATGACCACGATCAAGGCGCATGTCTCGGCCATCCTGCAAAAACTAGGCGTGCTCAGCCGTACCCAGGCGGTCATCAAGGCGAACCGTGTGGGCTTTAGCGGCGACTGATGGCCACAGCCTTGTTATTTCAGGATCGTCCGCAACAACGCCCGCAATTGCGCCGGCTTCACCGGCTTGTTGAGCAGGGGAATGTCGGCGGCGTCCAGCTGGGCTTTCAGCGCTTCGCCGCGGTCGGCCGAGATCATCACCGCTGGCACCCGAAGACCAAAACGCGCCCGTAATTGCTCGATGACGACATCGCCGGTTTCCTCTTCGTCCAGATGATAGTCCACCAGGATGATGTCGGGCGCCGTCCCAGCCGCGAACTGGCCCGCTGCTTCGGCAAAGCTGCCGGCCGTCACGACGCTGCATCCCCATCCACCCAGCAGACTGCTCATGCCGGTCTGGATCGCGCGTTCATTGTCCACCACCAATGCGGTCAGCCCGCGCATCGTGCGATCCCTTCCCGTAGCGTCGTGTGGCTGCCGTTCGTCTGCGCTTTCCACGCCGATCGGCACCATGATCGAAAAGGTGGAGCCGGCGCCAGCCACAGACCGCAGCGTCACCGGATGCCGCAGCATGTCGCTCGCCCGCCGGACGATGGCGAGACCCAGACCCTTGCCGGACTGGCGATTGTCGAACCGCCGAAACTCCTCGAAGATCAATTGCTGCTGGTCGGGCGGGATGCCGGGGCCGGTGTCCGTAACGCTGATTTCGACTAGCGCGTCGAACATGTGGCAATGCAGCCGCACAGCGCCTTTCTGTGTGTACCGCACGGCATTCGATAGAAAATTCTGCAGGATCCGCCGCAGCAGCCGGATATCAGACCGCACCCAGACCTGCTCGCCCTCGATACTGAGCGACAGCCCTGCCGACCGCGCCATCGGCGCAAATTCCACCCGCAACGTGTCCAGCAGACGGTCCAGGGGGAAGTTCGACAATTCTGCCTGGATGGCGCCAGCGTCCAGTCGGCTGATTTCCAGCAGTGCCTCCAGCAAATCCTCCACCGAATCGAGCGCGGTGGACGTCTGGCTGACCAAAGCGCGGGTAGGCAAGGCGAGCCGCCTGTCGCCCAAGGCCGCCACGAACAGGCGCGCGGCGTTCAAAGGTTGGAGCAGGTCATGACTTGCTGCGGCCAAGAAGCGCGTCTTCGACAGATTGGCCTTTTCCGCCGCAATTTTGGCGTCCATCAATTCCGCCTCGATCTGTCGCCTCTCGGCCACCTCTGCCTCTAGTTCGCCCGTCCGTTCCGTGACCCGGCGTTCCAGCGTTTCAGCCGTTTCCTTCAAGGACGCCTGCGCGCGCAACATATCGGTGACATCGGTAAAACCGATCACCTGTCCGCCGCCTTCCAACATTGTGCTGCGCAATTCAAAGCAGCGATCCCCTGCGCGAACCTGGCCGACCTTTCGGCCAATGCCATCTCGCCAGTCCAGGTACCCTTCGTCAGCCAGATGCCGCTCGGTTCGGCACCAGTGCACCAATTGCGCATGGTTGCCCATGTCCTGCGCCCAGTCCTCCGGCAAGCGCAGAAGGCGTTGCAGGGCCTCATTCCAAGCCGCGACATTTCTGTCCGCGTCGAACAGGCAAACGCCTTCTGACAAATTGTCGAGTGTCGCCTGCAGGATGATGTTGCGCTCGGCCAGTTCTCGCGTGCGCTCGCGTGCATCCTCGGCCTTTGCTTCGGTGATATCGGTGTAGATGCCAACAATTCCACCCTCGCTGGTCCGCAGTTCGTTGACCTGCACCCATCGTCCGTCGGCCAGGGCCTGAACATGGCCGCCCTGTGTGACGCTGTGGCGGGCAAGGCGTTCAGAAACCCAGCGGTCAGGCGCTATCAAAGCTTCCCGTGGAGTCTGATGTGCCGCCGCCAGCCGAGCGATTTCATCGAACCGCATGCCTTCACGCAGCTGATCGGCAATGTCGGGCCAGAAGCCGAGATAGGCTTCGTTAAACAGCAGGAGCCGGTCGTCGGCATCGAAGAGGACAAAGCCTTCGTTGATGGAATCGATGGCATCGCGCAACCGCATGCGCGCTGCGTCGGCACTATCGTGGGCCGCTGCTAGTTCCGCATGCGCGCTTGCCAATCGCGCCAGTGCGTCTTCTAGCTGGACGGTGCGGTCGCGCACCATGGATTCTAGGGAAATCGCAGTCTCGAACATGGCGAACGCATTGCCGGCCATATCGCTGGATCGTTCGACCCGGTCGATCAATGCGGCATTGATCTTGCGCAGCTTGGCGACTTCCAGACGCAAGGCCGCGACGTCTATCTCGTCCAAGTCTGCAATTTCGGCGGCCGCCCCGGTCATTTTCCGATGGCCAGACCGCTGAACGTCTGGTTGACGTGCAGGGCGTGATATTGCTCGCCATAAGTATTGAACCCGATGACGCTGTGGCGACGGTAGAGTTCCGAGACGGCACGGGAAATTTGGCGCTGTTCTGCGTCGATGCGGTTGAGCACGCAGTCGAAGGCGATGATGCGATCGACTTCGCCTAATTGATCGGCGATGTCGGTGAAAAGCGCATCCATGCCCGCGATGCGATCCACCGGCTCTCCTACGGTCAGCACGATGCCTTCGTCGATCGCGCAGTAGAAGGTCAGGCTGCCATCGGCATTTGCGCTCTGGATGGACCGGACATGATAGTCGCCAGCGGCGCGGACCATCGGCGGGTGTGCGGCAAAGAATTCGACGCCCAGTGCCTCGCCGGCATGGCCGGCGATGCGCAGATACTCGCTGGCCGCAGGCTCTGCGTTGATTTCGGTTACGACCCGATCCTGCGGAATGGCGCCTGTGACAACCATCTTGGCTGCGCCCGGCCGGTAATGCTGCGCCTTGAAAACGTGCAGGGGCCGAGGCGTGGACAAGATCGCCACTACCGCTCCATGCGCGTGGAATTGCCCCCCCTCAAATATGGATGTTTCCCGAAATGCCAGGCCATCGCCCGATGACCCACCGATCAAAGGGATATCGCCCAGCGCGTCCTGGATCGTCATGGTGAGCAACTCTTCGCGATGCGACAGCCCGTCAATGAGGAACAGGGCAACCTGGTTTATTTTCTCTCCAAGAGACCGGCTGTCGCGCGTCGCTGTGGCGACCAGACTGCGGACGACGTCGCGCGCCGCGACCGGATCGAACATGTCGACATCCTGGAAACAGTGGGAGGCGAGGTGAAAGCTGTCTGTTGGAAAAGCGATCGCGGAAAGGCTGTCCTCGTCATAGCCGCGATCGGTCAACTCCCCCGAACTGGTGCAACCGATGACCGACACGCCTTCGCTACGCCGGTTGATGGCCCGCGCCAGCGGATCCCGGTCGAACCGATGCGAGCAGAACAGCATGAGGCCAGCCAGCGGCGCTTCGCCAAGCTGCTCCATGATCTCGTCCATGGCGGCAACAGGGCTCGCAGCGTGACTGGCTGCAAAGCCAATGCGTGAAGCCAGCAACGTCATCGGTATCTCCCCCCCCCTGATTTCTCCTTGTTATACGGTCTTATGAACCTGCCGGCGACGCGTGACCAGTCCGACGTTCAGCATCCGCGGACGGGGCCGCCTGCCGCCTCCAGCGCGGCATATTCCTCATCCGTGAAAACTCGGGAGCGGACGATGAAACGAACACCTTGCGGACTTTCGAGTGACATGCCCGCGCCGCGACCGGGCACGACGTCGATCATCACCTGGGTATGGCGCCAATAGTCAAACTGCGCGCTGCCGATCCATACGGGAATGTCGCCTGCCACATGCCCTAGAAGAACGTCCTGCGTTCCGACTTTGAATTCGCCGCGCGGAAAACACATCGGCGCGGACCCATCGCAGCAACCGCCGGATTGATGAAACATCAGCGCACCATGCGTGTGCGTAAGCGCCCGCATCATCGCTTCCGCTTCCGGCGTGGCTATCACGCGCGCTGGCACCATGGTGACTGTCCTTGCTACTGACCAGTGCGGCGGGCGCTGGGGAAGATTGTCGCCCGCCGCCATCGGAAGCCCTGGAACAGGGAATGCAGCTTCCGACAATTGCATCTTCGCCGGATCAGAAAAAGCCGAGCGCTTTCGGGCTGTAGCTTACCAGCAGATTCTTCGTCTGCTGATAGTGATCCAACATCATCTTGTGCGTTTCGCGTCCGATACCGGATTGCTTATAGCCGCCAAAGGCTGCGTGGGCCGGATAGGCGTGATAGCAATTCGTCCAGACTCTGCCTGCCTGAATGGCCCGGCCCATCCGATAGGCGCGGCTGCCGTCGCGCGTCCAAACGCCGGCGCCAAGTCCGTACAGCGTGTCGTTGGCGATCGCGACGGCTTCCGCCTCGTCCTTGAACGTGGTGACGGACAATACCGGGCCGAAGATTTCCTCCTGGAAGATGCGCATCTTGTTATGGCCCTTCAACACGGTCGGCTCGACATAATAGCCCTCCGCCAGTTCGCCATCTAGCCGTGCCCTTTCGCCGCCGGTCAGCAATTCGGCTCCTTCGCCAAGGCCGATCTCGATATAGGAGAGGATTTTTTCAAGCTGATCGTTCGAGGCCTGGGCGCCGATCATGGTCGCTGGGTCTAACGGGCTACCCTGGCGGATGGCCTTGACCCGTTCAACGGCGCGGGCGATGAACCGGTCATAGATGCTTTCCTGGATCAGGGCGCGGCTGGGGCAGGTGCACACCTCGCCCTGGTTCAAGGCGAACATCGCGAAGCCTTCAAGGCATTTGTCAAAATAATCGTCGTCAGCGTCCATGACGTCTTCGAAAAAGATGTTCGGGCTCTTGCCGCCAAGCTCGAGCGTGACCGGAATCAGATTTTCCGACGCATATTGCATGATCAGGCGGCCCGTGGTGGTTTCGCCGGTGAAGGCGATCTTGGAAATCCGCTTGTTGCTGGCCAGAGGTTTGCCAGCCTCCACGCCAAAGCCGTTTACGATGTTGAGCACGCCCGACGGCAGCAGGTCACCGATGACTTCCATCAGGACCATGACGGACATTGGGGTTTGTTCAGCAGGCTTCAAAACCACGCAATTGCCCGCCGCCAAGGCAGGGGCGAGCTTCCAGACCGCCATCAGAATTGGAAAATTCCATGGGATGATCTGGCCGACAACGCCGAGTGGTTCGTGAAAATGATAAGCGATCGTGTCATGATCAATTTCCGCGATGGATCCTTCCTGAGCGCGTAGGCAACCCGCGAAATAGCGGAAATGATCTATCGCGAGCGGGATGTCTGCATGCGTCGTTTCCCGGATGGGTTTGCCATTGTCGATCGTTTCAGCCATCGCGATCAGGTCGAGATTGGCCTCCATGCGGTCGGCCATTTTGAGCAGAATGTTGGACCGGTCGGTAGGCGATGTCTTGCCCCAACCATCCTTGGCTTTGTGGGCTGCGTCGAGTGCCAGTTCGATATCATCGGCGGTCCCGCGTGCGATCTGGCAGACGACTTGGCCCGTGACGGGCGAAATATTGTCGAAATATTCGCCCTTGGCTGGAGCTACCCACTGTCCACCAATATAATTGTCGTAGCGCTCACGGATCAACCTCTCGCCCGCAAAACGCTCCATGGCCTGCTGCAGCATCGTCCACTCCTGAATCGATTAAAGTTGGATCAAGGATGGCAGAGGCGGTCGAGCGTGCAATTGGACCTTCGGTCGATATGGCTGGTCGTTACCCGACACCCTCTGGATCGCCGAGTGCGTCCCGGGGTGATTCGGCGTCCCCTTTCATGCTAGGTCGCCGGGATGACGATAAGGGATGACAGGACCAGCGAACCGGAAACGGGCGGCGCGCGCCGCCGCGCCATATTGGAAATCGCCGCGCGCCTATTTGCGCGCAAGGGCTATCGCGGAACATCCATGCGGGACATTGGGGAAGCGGCCGGCGTCCAGGGAGGATCGCTCTATCATCATATCAGATCTAAGGACGCCCTTTTCGTAGAACTCCATCACGCAGCCCTGGACGAAGCGGAGCGTCGGATCGCTCAGGCTGCATCGCAGCAGCTCGAGCCTTGGGCCCGGCTTGAGGCGGCCTGCGCCGCTTTATTGGAGATTCAGCTCGACCCTGACTCGTTGACGATGCCGATGATGAACGATTTTCGCGAGGTGCCCGCTACGGTTCGCACCGCGCTGATCGAGCGGCGAGATCGGTTCGAAACGCGGTTTCGGGACTTGGTGGCCAATCTGCCGTTGCCGCCTGAGCTTGACCGCTCCATCTATCGCAACCTGCTTCTGTCTCAACTTAATTCGGCGGCCGACTGGGTGCGGCCCGGCCGCCTGTCGCCCCGAGACATCGCTGAGCAAATCGCGCGTGTGTTTCGCCACGACATATCGACAGGTTGAAGCTGTAACAACTGTTTGGTATAGCGCTATGCAATAGAAAGGCCCGTATTATGCAAAGCTATATCCCGCCCATCGACGACTATCGTTTCCTGTTGGAGGAGGTGCTCGATTTTGATGGAGCGATGACGGAGCTCGGCAAGGACGTGGATTGCGGCCTCGCGACGGCGGTCCTTGAAGAGGCGGGGAAATTCTGTGCCGATCATCTTCATCCGCTCAATCGTCAAGGGGATGAGCAAGGCGCGCGGCTGGTCGATGGATCAGTGGTCATGCCTGACGGCTTTGCCGCAGCTTATCAAGCCTTCGTCGAGGCGGGATGGCCGTCCCTGGCTGCTGATCCGGACCATGGCGGACAGGGCCTTCCCTTCATCCTGCAATTATGGCTCGATGAGATGCTGTCCGCATCCAATCTTTCATTCGGGCTTTTTCCGGGTCTCACCCGCGGCGCGATGGAAGCGATCGCCGCCCATGCGAGCGACGACCTTAAGACCCGCTATCTGGCGCCGTTGATCAGCGGAGAATGGACCGGCGCCATGGCGCTGACGGAAAGCGGAGCCGGCACCGACCTTGCACTGCTGAAAACAAAGGCGGAAGATCTGGGAGACGGACGTTTCGCAATCACCGGGCAGAAGATCTTCATTTCTTCGGGCGACCACGACATGGCGTCCAATATCGTCCATCTCGTTCTTGCCCGTTTGCCCGATGCGCCTGCTGGGGTGAAGGGTATCAGTCTGTTTCTTGTGCCCAAGATGCTGCCCGATGACACGCGCAACACCATGTCGGTCGGCGCATTGGAAAAGAAAATGGGCATTCATGCCCAGCCGACCTGTGTCATGAACTATGATGGCGCAACGGGGTGGCTGGTGGGCGAGCCGCACCGTGGCTTAGCGGCCATGTTCACCATGATGAATGCCGAACGACTAATGGTCGGCATCCAGGGGCTCGGCATTGCCGGCGCTGCTTATCAACAGGCGGCCGCTTATGCCAAGGATCGGCTCCAGGGGCGCGGTAGCGATGGCGGCCGGGGCCCTGTTGCGATCATCGAACATGCAGACGTCCGGCGCATGCTGCTCAAGGTACGTGCTTTTGTCGAAGCCGGGCGCGCGCTGGCTGGGTGGACCGCGTTGCAGTGGGATCGGGCGCAGGGCCATGCCGATCCGGCAATCAGGGCGGATGCCGATGCGTTGGTCGCGCTGCTTACGCCTGTTGTGAAAGCCGCGTTCACCGATTTCGGATTTGAAAGTGCGGTAGTGGCGCAGCAGGTGTTCGGCGGCCACGGCTATATCCGCGAATGGGGGATGGAGCAGTTCGTGCGAGACGCGCGCATCGCGCAGATCTATGAGGGTACGAACGGGGTCCAGGCGATGGATCTTGTGGGCCGCAAATTACCTATGGCCGGCGGCACTGTGGTCGAGCGCCTGTTCGATCAGATCGAAATGGATTTGCAAAAATGCGAAGGCGTCGAAATGGCCGAACGGGTGCGTAACGCGCTTGGCCTTCTGCGAGACGCGACGATCGCCTTGCGTGGGGCCGGTGCCGACGCCGCGGGAGCGGCGGCGGTTGACTATCTTCGCCTGTTTGCCCTCGTCTGCTTGGGATGGATGTGGACTCGAATGGCAGCCGTGGCGACCGGCGATAGTCCCTTGCACGCGAGCAAGCGCGCGCTTGCCGAATTCTTCGTGCTCCGGCTTCTGCCGGAGAGTGAGGGCTTGGCGCGGGCGATCGGCGCGGGCGAGGCGTCCTTGATGGCAATGCCTGGCGACGCTTTTTAGGAAGCGGCCCAGCCATCTCACCGGTGTGATCGCCCCTTCGCTGCCCAAAATTCGCTTATGTCGTTTTTTTGAAATTTTATGATTGCCCGCCTCGGGTGGTGGGCCTAGATGCCCCTCCACCGCCGCGGTGCGCGCCCCTGGTTCTCGCTTCGCTTGGTCGCCGACATGGTAGGACAGCAGTCCCCCG
>NZ_DJDV01000021.1:0-33155 GCF_002431195.1 Sphingobium sp. UBA5915
AGGCGGGCGGCTTCGTGTCGGGCGCGCAGGTGCAGAGCGATCAGGCGATCCTGACCATGGCGCTGCTGCTGGGCATCGGTACGGTGGGGTGCCTGTCGGCAGGCATCTATATTTCCACCCGTTTCCGTCTCAGCCCCGCGACGCACGATATATTGATGCACGAAATAGAACATCTGCGCAGCGGCGCACGCACCCCCAGCACGCCCGCCGCCGGCGCGGTGGTGGAGGATCTGTCGGGCTGGCGCTATGATCAGCTGTGGGGCAACAACCCGGTCGCGGGCGCCGCCGCACGATAGAGGAAAAGGGAGATATCAAGGATGCGCAGCCTTCTGTCCATCGGCCTGTTGCTGGCCCTGTCCGCTGCGCCCGCCCAGGCGCAAAGCTGGTCGCGCAGCTGGATGGCCGCGCCCTTGGTGTCCCGCACGCCACCGGAAAAGCGCCCCGACCTTAGCAATCGCACATTGCGCCAGGTGGTGCGCATATCAACTGGAGGGACGCGCATCCGTCTGCGCCTCTCAAACGAGATGTCGACGCAGCCGCTGCTGCTGGGCGCGGTCCATGTCGCACTGGCCGGCGACAATGGCGAAACGCTGCCCGGCACTGACCAGATCGTTACATTCAATCAGGCCCAGGGCGCGACCATCCCCGCCCGCGCGCCGCTGCTAAGCGACCCGATCGCGATGCCGGTCAAGCCGCTGACCCGCCTCACCATCAGCATTCACCTGCCCCGGGGCGCGCCGGACGCCACCGTGCACAGCTATTCGGCCGCCACCGGCTGGACCGCGCCGGGCGACCAGACCGCCGCGCCGCGCATGACTGACACGGCGACGCTCGGCCCGCGCGTCATCATTGCCGGCGTGGAGGTCGAAAACCGAAAACCCGCCGGCACCATCGTCACCCTGGGCGATTCCATCACCGACGGGGTGCGCGCCACGCCCGACAGCAATCGCCGCTGGCCCGACCTGCTGGCCGAACGCCTGCAAAAGGCCGGCATGACGCTGACCGGTGTCGCCAATGCCGGCATCAGCGCCAACCGCCTGCTATCCGAAGCCGATGGGTATAACGCCCTTGCGCGCTTCGACAGCGATGTGCTGGCGGTACCGGGCGTCAGCCATGTCATCATCCTGGAAGGCGTCAATGATCTGGGCGCGGCCGCGCGCGAACAACGCCCCATGCTGCCGCCTGCGACCATCATCGGCGCCTATCGGCAGATGATCGCGCGCGCCCATGGTCGCGGCGTGAAGGTGATCCTGGCCACCATCCTGCCCTATAAGGGCGCCGGCTATTGGAGCGAACAGGGGGAGGCGACGCGCGTCGCCGTCAATGACTGGATCCGCACCACCAGTGAAGCGGATGGCCATGTCGATCTCGCCAAGGCGGTCGCCGATCCGGCCGACCCTGCGCGCATGGCCAAGCCCTATGATGTGGGCGACGCGCTGCATCCCAATGATGCGGGCTTTGCCGTCATGGCCGACGCCATCGACCTGGCCCTGCTGCGATGATCGCATCGCTGTTGGTGATGGCGATGGCGATGGCAGCATCCAACGCGCCGGTTGCGCCAAAACCGCTCTATCGCGACCCGGTGCATGACGGCGCGGCGGACGCATCGACCGTCTACGACAAGGCGACGGGCGAATGGGTGATGTTCTACACCAATCGCCGCGCCGACCTGCCCCGCGCCGACGAAAAGGATGTGCGCTGGGTGCATGGCACCGCGATCGGCACTGCGCGGTCGAAGGACGGCGCGCAGTGGCGGTACAGCGGCACGGCCGATATTCCCCAAGGCTGCACCGGTCCCACCTTGTGGGCGCCCGAAGTGCAATGGCTGGCGGGCCAGTGGCATATGTGGCTGACGGTCGTGCCCGGCGTCTTTCGCGACTGGAATGCGCCGCGCTACATCGTCCATCTGACCAGCCCCGATCTTGCGTCATGGACTTGCGGCGACCGGCTCGATCTCGGGTCGGACCGCGTCATCGACGCCAGCGTGCTGGCGCTGGGCCAGAGCCACTACCGCCTCTTTTTCAATGATGAGCGGCAGAACAAGGCGATCGTCACCGCCGACAGCCCGGACCTTGTCCACTGGACGGTCGGGAAGCGGCTGACGCAGACGCCGGGCGAAGGCCCCAAGGCCTTTCGCTGGAAGGGGCGCACCTGGCTCATTTCCGACGCGTGGAAAGGGCTGCTGGTCATGCGATCCGACGATGGCGGCGACAATTGGATCACGCAGCCCGGCCATATTCTAGGCACGTCTGGCCGCCACCCCACTGATCGCGCAAAGGGCCAGCATCCCGACATCGTTGTTGTCGGCGACCGGGCCTATATCCTCTATTTCGTCCATCAGGATGGCGAGGATGAGGCGAAGGCCGACCCTGAATGGCATCGCCGATCCGTTATTCAGATTGCCGAACTCCAGGAAAAGAGCGGTATCATCAGCGTCGATCGCAACGCCCCCGTCACGATCCGCCTGACCCCCTGATCAGGGCCGATTTTCCTTTGCCTGCAAAATGGCTAAGGATCGGTCACGATGCAGAGAAACGACCGCAAGCCGCCCACGATCAAGGATGTCGCCGCCCGTGCCGGCGTATCGGTCATGACCGCATCGCGCGCCATAAACGGCAAGGCGCTGGTCAGTCCCAGCGCGCGGCAGGCCGTGGCGCGCGCGGTGGAGGCGCTGGGCTATGTTCCCAATGCGTCCGCGCGCGCATTGGCAGGCAGCGCCGACCGGCGCGTCGCGCTGCTCCACAGTAACAGCACCACATCGGCCTATCTTGGCGAATTGCTGCTCGGCGCTCTGGCTGAAGCGCCCCAGCGTCACCTGCATCTGGTGGTCGAACAATGTGCGCCCGGCGCTTCCGCGCAGGAGGTTGTCGATCAGGTCGCGCAGGCGCATGTGGCCGGTGTCATCCTGCCCCCGCCGCTGTGCGACTGGTCGGAACTGGTCGATCTTCTGACCCAGCGCGACATCGCCGTGGTGGCGATCGCGCCCGACAGAGACGGCCCGGACCGGCTGTCGGTCGGCACGGACGATAGACATGCCGCCTATGATCTTGCCCGCCACCTGATCGACCTTGGCCACCGGCGCATCGGCTTCATCGAAGGCAATCCGCGTCACCGCGCCAGCGCCCGGCGGCTACAAGGGTTTCGCGACTGCCTGGCGGATCATGGCATCGCGGTCGATGACGCGCTGGTGGCGGCTGGCGACTTTTCCTTCCGCTCGGGATTGGACGCGGCCGAACTATTGCTCGGCCTTGCAACGCCACCCACCGCGATCTTCGCCTGCAATGACGATATGGCGGCCGCCGCCATCACCGTCGCGCATCAGCGCAGGCTGAACGTGCCTGGTGACATCAGCATCTGCGGTTTCGACGACACGCCGCTCGCCAGCGCCATCTGGCCTGCGCTGACCACCATTCGCCAGCCTATCCGCGACATGAGCCGCGAAGCGATCGGTCTCCTCGCCATGCGGTTCCGCAGCCAGGACGAAGGCAGCGCGGGCAGCATCGCCGCCGTGAAACTCGACTATCAGCTCATCCGCCGCCAGTCCGACGCCGTGCCCGCCCGGCATTGACCCCGGCTCACAGGAACCCTTGCTGTCGCAACCATGCTTCGCACAGGCGCGGCCAGAGCGACACCGGCAAGTCGGGCGTATCGAGCGCAAAGCCATGCGGCGCGTCGGCAAAGACATGCAGTTCCGCGCGTCCGCCCGCATCGCGCCATGCTCCTGCCAGCCGATGGGCATTGTCCACCGGCACCACCGGATCATTGCCGGCATAGACGATGAAGGCAGGCGGGGGACCGGCCAGCAGCTGCGCGTCGGGCTGCAATGCATCATACAGCGCCTGCTTTTCCACCGGCGGCAGCGGCGGCTTGTCGGCGATGATCGTCCGCCCGCTGGCATTGGTGGAAATGGGCGCATAGCCGATCACCATGATGTCCGGCCGCTGTGTTGTCCCTGTCCCCCATTCGGCAGGATAGGCGGCCGCCAGGCAGGCGGCGAGATGGCCGCCCGACGAAAGGCCGACGACGCCCAGCCCACGATCGGCAAGGCCGCTGCGACGGATCATCGCCATCGCCGCTGTTGCGTCGTCCAGCGGGGCCGCCGGCCCGGTCCCGGCATGGGGAAAGCGGTGGATCAGAACGAAGGCATGATAGCCAAGGCCATTCAGCCAGCGCGCGACCTGCACGCCCTCCCGCCCCGCCATCAACGCGGTGTACCCGCCACCGCCCAGCACCAGCATCGCCCGACCATTGGGGTGTTCAGGTGCATAGCCCAGCAGCACCGGTCGTTCGACGGCGCTGACGACGGCGGCCTCGGGCGCTGCGGCGTCATCCTCCAGCGTGAATGCGCCGCTCGCCGCCCCGTGCAGCGGCCAGACCAGATCAGCAGCCAGCATCGCGCGCCTCCATCGGGCAGCCATGGGTGGGATAGGCCTCTCCATCCAATTCCACCGCTTCGCGCACCACCTCCAGCCGGTCGCTCCCGTCACGCATTTCATAGAATTTCGCCAAGGCGCGCTTGAACGGGCGGTGCAGCACCAGCATCAGCCGCCCATCGAATGCGCGAAACAGCATGCCATGCCCGCTGTCCCGCTCGATCAGCGGCCCCAATTGCTCCCACGGCCCCGCCAGCGTCCCGCTGGCCGATCGCGCCTGCGCCTGGACATAACCGTCCTTGCCCCAGCTCGACCAGAGCATCAGCAGCGTCCCCGTCTTCGTGCGGAACAATTCCGGCCCGTCAGTGACGTAGCCGGTATCGCCTTCGGGCTGCGTCTGCCCCACCACCCAGTCGGCGGCGTCGGCCCGGAACAGGACGCGCGGCTTGCCGGCAGGCGACAGATCGTCCTTGAGGGGCAGCGCCTCGATCGTGCCGACGCCCAGTTGCAGCCATTCATGCGCATAGACCATCCAGGGCTTGCCCGCCGCATCAATATGCAGCGTGCCGTCCAACGTCATGGCATCCACCGGCGTCGGCGGCTCTCCTTTATGGACCAGGGCATAAGGCCCCTCAATCCGGTCAGCCACCGCCAGCAGGGTCGCGCGCCGGTAAAGCGGGCGTTTGGATTTGGCTGGCAAGGCTGCTTTTTCATTGTGAAAAGTCGCGAACAGATACCAGCGACCCTTCCAGCGATGCACTTCGGGCGCCCAGCCGCCATCATCGGCCCAGCTGCCCTGCGGCAGGGCGAATACCAGCCTGGGCCTTTGCCAATGGGCCAGGTCGCCGCTGGCATAGGCCATGATGCCGACCCGCCGATCGCCCGTGACCGCCGGGTCATTCTTCGAAAACAGCCAGTAGGTCCGGCTCGTCTCGTCCGCAACCACCCAGGGATCGTGGATGCGCAGGTGCGACGTCAGCAAGGGCGCGTCGGCCGCCGCGGGCGTGGCAAGGCCCAGCAGCAGGGCGGCGACGAGCGTCCAGCGCATCACATCGCCAGCCTGTTGCCATAGCCGATGATGATCGTCGCCAGGATCAGCAGGCCAACGCCGCTCCACACCATGCGCCGCACGGCGGGCGCTGCGTCCTTCCACTCGCGAAAGGCAAAGCCCCAGCAGGTGCCGAAGATGATGATGGACGCCATGTGCAGCGTCCAGCTGGAAAAGCCGAAGCGACCCATCTGGCTTTCGCCCATGGTGTAGAAGAAGAACTGGAAATACCAGGCCGTGCCGGCGAGCGCGCAGAGCAGGAAATTGGCCAGCAACCTGGGGCGCTCGCCGCTCCGGTCGGGTGCGCCAAGCCACTGCCCGGCTGACCTGTTCCGCGCTATCAGCCACGCGCACCAGAGCGCGTTGGTGATGAGCCCACCGAACATGACGAGGCATAGCGTCGGCAGGCCGGTCCACAGCGGACCCGTGCCGGCGGCGGCGGACAGCGCCTTGACCGGCTCGCCCGCCGCCAGCCCAAAGGCAAAGCAGCTCGACATGATGCCGGAAAAGACAGCGACGGCGATGCCCTTCCTGAAATCAAACTCGGCGACCGCGGCGGCCTTTTGCGCCGGGGACAAGGCCTCATCCTTGCGCGCGCCGGCCCGCGCGACGACGATGATCCCCGCCAGCGTGACCGCCAGGCCCAGCAACACGATCTGTCCATGCGTGGTGCCGACGATCTGGCTCATGAACGTTCCCTCGAAAATCGGGGGGATGAGCGTGCCGAACACCGTGCACAGCCCCAGCACCACCGCCATGCCAAGCGACAGGCCCAGATACCGCATGGTAAGGCCATAGGTGAGGCCGCCAAAGCCCCAGAGAAACCCGAAGAACACGCACCAGCCCATGACGGAGGATGGCACGCGGCCCATCACCCCCATCAGGTCGTTGGTTTGCACCGCGGCAAAGAACCAGGGCGCGATCACCCAGGAAAAGAGGCCGCCGGTCAGCCAGAATATCTCCCAGTTCCAGCGTTTGACGCCGCGAAAGGGGACATAGAAGCTGGCCGATGCGAAACCGCCCAGCCAGTGGAACAGCACGCCGAGCAGCGGATTGGGCGTCATAGGTCAAGTTCCAGGCGATAAAGGCGATTGGCGTTGCCGCCGAACAGCGCGCGGCGGTCGGCTTCCGGCAAATCGGCGACGATGGCGTGGTAAGTTTCCATATAGCGGTCGATGGGCGAGAACAGCTTGTCGGTCGGCATATCGCTGGCGAACATGCACCGTTCGACGCCGAATAGGTCGATTGTCTCGCGCACCAGATGCCCGATCGTCTCGCGGCTCCAGTCGCGCCGGATGAAGCCCATGCCCGACAGCTTGACCGCGACATGGGGCAGGCGGCTGAGCGCCTTCATGCCCGCGCGCCAGTCGTCAAGGCCATCGGGGTCGGTCAGCACCGGCATGCCCATATGGTTGATGATGACGGGAATGTCGGGTTGCCGCTCGATCAGCGGGACGAGGCCCTGCATCTGTCCCGGATAGCATTGCAGATCGAACGACAGGCCATATTTGCCAAGTAGGGCATAGCCCACCTGCCACTGCGGATCGACGGTCAGGTCGACCGGGCCATAGGTCCGCTGCGGGTCGCCATGCCAGTTGACGATATGGCGAATGCCCCTGACGCGCGGATGCGCCGCCTGCGCGGCCAGCAGCGCGTCGGCGTCCGGATCGTTGAGCGCGGCAAAGGCGACGATGCCGGTCGGCAGGCCTTCGATCCGGGCGAGGCCGTCCAGCCACTGCGTCTCGCGCAGGGCGCTGTCCGCCGCCGCGCCCGCATCGACATGCACCGCGCCCACGACATTCCAGCGGGCCAGGTCGGCGCGATATTGGGCGACGCCATAATCCTGGGCGATCGCCTCGACGCTGCCGTTCGGCCCCTCGTCGGAAAAGGGCGGGCTCAGCCAGTCATAGCGTATGTGGTTCAGGTCCCACAGATGGATATGCGCATCGACAAAGGGGATCATGAACCTCTCCCGTCCTGGACATGCGGCGCTCCGGCTCTCCCGGCCGGTCGCGCCGCGTGGCTTTGCAATTCAGAAGGTCGTGCGCCCGCCCGACGTGTCGAAGGTGGACGCGGTGGTGAAGCTGCATTCCTCGCTGGCCATGAAGCAGACCATGGCGGCCGATTCCTCGACCAGACCAAGGCGTCCCATCGGGATTTTCGATCGCATATAATCGACCTGGCTTTGCGGCAGCTGGTCAAGGATCGGGCTTTCGAAGGTCGCGGGGGTCAGCGCATTGGCGATGACGCCCTTGCCCGCCAGTTCCTTGCCCAGGCTTTTGGTGAAGCCGATCACGCCCGCCTTGCTCGCGCTATAGGCGCTGGCGTTGGGATTGCCCTCCTTGCCCGCGACCGAGGCGAGGTTCACGATCCGGCCATAGCCATTTTCGAGCATGAACGGCACGACTTCCCGGTTGCAGTAGAACAGGCCATTCAGGTTGATGTCGATGACCCGCTGGAAACTATCGACCGGATACTCCCATACCGTGGCGGTCGCGCCAGTGATGCCGGCCGAGCAGACCAATATGTCGACCCTGCCCAGCGCCGCCGCGCTATTCTTCGCCGCGGCAGCGACGGCGGCATGATCCGACACGTCGAGCGCCTGGACATGCGCCGCGCCGATCTCCGCCTGCGTCGCCGCCAGCGCATCGCCGTTCAGGTCCCACAGCGCCACCGCGCCGCCTTCGGCAATGATGCGCGCGGCGACCTGTTTGCCCAGCCCCGACGCGCCCCCGGTGACGATGGCGCAGCGGCCTGCATAGCGTCCGGCAAAAACGCTCATCCGAGCACCTCGTCGCCCAGGTGGCGCCATTCCGACACCTGCTGGCGCTGCGTGCCCAGCTTCTCGATGCCCAGTTCCATGACGTCGCCGGCCTTGAGGTAGATGGCTTGCGGCTTCTTGCCCTCGCCCACCCCCGGCGGCGTGCCGGTGATCATCAGGTCGCCGGGATAAAGGGTGATATATTCGCTGACATAGGAAATCAGCTGCGCGACATTGAAGATCATCGTCTTCGTATTGCCGGTCTGCATGCGCTCGCCATTGACGTCCAGATGCATGTCCAGATCCTGCGGATCGCCCACTTCGTCGGGCGTCACCAGCCAGGGGCCGACCGGGCAGAAAGTATCGTGCCCCTTGCCCTTGGACCATTGCGTGCCGCGCTGCTTCTGGTTGAAGCGCTCCGACACGTCGTTGACCAGGACATAGCCCGCGACTTTGGACAGCGCCTCATCTTCGCTGACGAAGCGGCAGGTTTCGCCGATCACCACGCCCAGTTCGACTTCCCAGTCGCCGTGGGTGCTGTTCTTCGGCAGCACGACTTCGTCATTGGGGCCGTTGAGCGAGGATAGCGCCTTCATGAACATCATCGGCTCGGTCGGGATCGGCAGGTTCGATTCGATCGCATGGTCCTCATAATTGAGGCCGATGGCGACGATCTTGCCGATGCCCTTGACCGGCACGCCATAGCGCGGTTCGCCCTCGACCACCGGCAGCGACGCGATATCCGCGCCCTTCGCGGCGGCCAGCGCGTCGATCGTCAGTTCGGGCACCACGCCCGACAGGTCGCGGATCTTGCCATCGGCATCGATGATACCGGGCTTTTCCTGGCCACGCTGGCCAAAACGGCAGAATTTCATGGGGTCAGTCTCTCTTCTGTCGGATCAATGGGTGTAAGGGCGATGCATCGCGATGTCGGGGTTGAGGTCGACGCCAAAGCCCGGCTTGTCGAGCGCGCTCACCTTCATCCGGCCATTGTCCGGCACGGGCTCACCCAGCAATTGGGGGTGGAACATCGGCACAACCTCGGTCGGTCCAGGATGCATCATCAGGAACTCGGCGAAGGGTGAATTATGCCGGGTAATGACGAAGTGATAGCTGTAGACCGACGATCCGTGCGGCACGACCATCTTGCCATGGGCGTCGGCCAGCGCGCTGATCTTGAGCAATTCGGTCACGCCGCCGCACCAGCCGACGTCGGGCTGGATGATGTCGCAGCAGTCCATCTCCATCAGCATGCGAAAGCCCCAGCGGGTCGCTTCATGCTCGCCAGTGGTGACCAACATGCCCTTGGGCACGTTGCGCTTGAGCTGCTGGTAGCCCCAATAATCGTCCGGGCTGATCGCCTCCTCGATCCATTTGAGGCCAAAGTCATGGGCGGCGATGGCAAGGCGGGTCGCATAGTCGACGTCGAGCGCCATCCAGCAATCCCACATCAACCAGAAATCGTCGCCGACCTTCGAGCGCATGTCGGCCAGTTCGGCGATGTTTTTCTTCAAGCCCTCAACGCCTTCGGCCGGGCCATGGTGCAGTGGCATCTTGCCGCCGATGAAGCCGAATTCCTTCGCCTTGTCTGGCCGTGCGCCGGTGGCATAGAATTGCAGTTCGTCGCGCACCGCGCCGCCCAGCAGATGATAGACCGGCTCCTGCCGCAGCTTGCCCAGCAAATCCCACAGCGCCAGGTCGACGCCGGAAATGGCGTTCACCACTAGCCCCTTGCGGCCGTAATATTGGGTCGAGAAATACATCTGGTCCCAGATTTTCTCATAATCGGTAGGCGCGCGCCCCTCCAGGAAGCGGGCGAGATGCTTTTCGACGATATAGGCAGCCGGCTCGCCCCCGGTGGTGACAGCGAAGCCGACGGTGCCGTCCTCCGCCTCGATTTCCACCACCAGCGTGCCCAGCACATTGATGCCGAAGCTCTGGCGCGACTGGCGATAGTCGGGATAGCGCGACATGGGCGTCGCGATATGATCGTCGATCCAGTGGCCCTCGCCCTGGTCATGATAATCCGCGCCGCCGCCGCGTACGGTAAAGGCCCGGACATGTTTGATCTTTGGCAAGCTCACGATCGGCACGCAGTCACTCCTTGAACCCCAATTGAACCCGACCCGCCGCCCGATCGTCCGGGCCAGTGCGGCAATTCATTGCAAATACGGGCGAACTCGCCCCAATCTGGACGAGCATGAGGGTCTGGCGCGATCGAGAAGAATCATGTCGGCCCCTCCTTCACCCTTGTTTTTCTCATTTTGTGGGATAGAGTGTTAGTAGATGAGACAAAATTCGTCAAACCCTGAATCGGGACAAAAGACGGGAGGGCAAAAGGGCATGGCGGACGGCAGCGAAAAGGCCGAACCGGCGCGCGCTTCGGGATCGCAGACGCTGCAACGCGGGCTCGACCTGCTGGACCAGGTGATCGACGGTCCGGTCAGGCTCGCCGACCTCTCCGAACGCATGGGCCTCACCCGCTCGACCACGCATCGGCTCGCCAATGCGCTGGTCGATCGCGGCTTCCTCACCTTCCTGCCGCGCGAAGGCTATCAATTGGGGCCAAAGCTGTTGCAGCTCGGCTTCCTCGCGCAAAGCCAGACCGACGTGGTGCAGATCGCCCGCCCTCATCTCGAAGCGCTTGCCGCCGCGAGCGAGGATGTCGTGCATCTCGGCCGGCTCGACAGCGACCATGCCCTCTATCTCGACAAGATACCCGGTCGCCGCCGGGTCGAAATCTCCAGTCGTATCGGCGACCGCCAGCCGCTCACCTCCACCGGCCTTGGCAAGGCGCTGCTGCTCGATGACCCGGAAGCCAATTGGAGACGCCTGTTCGACGCCGATCAGGCGGCCGGCACCCATCCGATCGACTATGACCTGTGGGTCGAACGCATGCGCGGCTATGCCGCCGCCGGCCGCGCCTTCGACCTGGAGGAAAATGAGGACCAGATACGCTGCGTCGCCGCCCCCATCCGCGATGCGTCCGGCGCGATCGTCGCCGCCATCAGCCTGTCGAGCGCGGCGCAGTATATGGACGACGCGCGGATGGACATGCTGACCGAAAATGTCCGCGCCACCGCGCAGAAAGTCAGTGCCGACCTGGGCTGGACCCCCGGCGTCAAATCCCCCCGCCGCCCGGTGCGGCGCTAACAGTCAAGGAAATGCCCCCATGAAGCTGCTTGAAGGCAAGACCGTCCTCGTCACCGGCGCATCGACCGGCATCGGCCGCGCCGCCGCCATCGGCGCTGCGCAGCATGGCGCAGATGTCGCCATCAACTATGCGCATAGCGACGGGCCCGCACAAAGCTGCGTTGCAGAGATCGAGGCGCTGGGCCAGCGCGCCATCGCGGTGAAGGGCGATGTCGCCGATCCGCAGACCGCGCAGGACTTCGTGGCGAAGGCCGTCGAAACCTTCGGCAAGGTGGACGTGATGGTCAGCAACGCCGGCATCTGCCCCTTCCACGCCTTTCTCGACATGCCGGTCGATGTGGTGGAACGCACGTTCAAGGTGAACCTGCATGGCGCCTATTTCATGGTGCAGGCGGCTGCGCAGCAGATGGTCAGGCAAGGGCATGGCGGTTCGATCGTCGCCGTGTCCTCCATCTCGGCGCTGGTCGGCGGCGAATATCAGACCCATTACACCCCGACCAAGGCCGGCGTGCATTCGCTGATGCAATCGACCGCCATCGCGCTCGGCAAGCATGGCATTCGCTGCAACAGCGTCCTGCCCGGCACCATCCTCACCGAAATCAACAAGGACGACCTCGCCGACCAGGAAAAGCGGGAATATATGGAAGCCCGCACCCCGCTCGGTCGCCTCGGCGCCCCCGAAGACCTGGCCGGGCCGATCGTCTTCCTCGCCTCCGACATGGCCGCTTATGTCACCGGCGCTGCGCTGCTGGTCGACGGCGGCATGTATGTGAATTTGCAGTAACCTTCATCGGTGGAAAAGATCGCAGCATGAGGATTGCCCGGAAAGCCATCATCGCCTTCGCGGCCCTGCTGGCGCCCCTGCCCGCGCAGGCCGCGCGGCCGGGCGACACCATCCTGATCGCCGGTGATTCGACGGCCTCCGCCTACACAGCCGATCGCTATCCGCAGACCGGCTGGGGCCAGATGCTGCAATGCGGCCTGACACCTGACGTGCGGGTGCTCAACCATGCGATGGGCGGCCGCTCCACCCGCACCTTCCTTGGCGAAGGACGATGGCAGGCGCTGCTGGCCGACATGATGCCGGGCGACACGGTGCTCATTCAATTCGGGCATAATGACGCCTATCGCGCCAAGCCCGAGCGTTGGGCGCCCGCACGGACGGAGTATCGCGACAATCTGCTGCGCTTCATCTGGGACGTGCGGATTGCCGGCGGCCATCCAGTGCTCCTCACGCCCGTCGCACGCCGCAGTTTCGGGGCGGACGGCCGGGCCAAGGCGGATTTCGCCGACTATAGCGCGGTGGTGCGCGAACTGGCGGCCAGCACCGACACGCCGCTCATTGATCTGGAATCGCTTTCGCGCGCCTGGGTGGACCGCGCCGGGCGCGACGGATCGAAAGCCTATTATCTCCACTACAGCCCGCAGGACCACGCCCCCGGCTTCCCCAAGGGCGTCGATGACGACACGCATTTCAGCGAGCTGGGCGCGCGGCAAGTCGCCAATCTCGTCGCCGGCGGCCTCAAGGCGCTGAACCTGTCCATCTCGGCCAAGGTGCTTGCGCCGCGTCCCGCGCTGACCCGCACCACCCCGCTCGGCCGCACGGAGTGCCAGTGACCATGCCCGATTTCGACCGCCGCACCCTGATGGCCGGCGCGCTTGCCGGCGCCGCCCTGTCCTCCGCCCCGGCAATGGCGCAGAGCTTTCCGCTGCCAAAGGGCTTCACGCGATTTCCCATCTGGCCGGGCAAGGCGCCGGGCGGTGAAAAGGTGACGGTGCAGGAAGTCGAGACGCTGCGCCGCCCCGACAGCGGGCCGGACGACGGCGTCTTCGCTCATATCGTGACGCCCACGCTCACCATGTTGCGGCCCGAGGCGGTCGGGGCAAAACCCAATGGCGCGGCGATGCTGCTGTTTCCCGGCGGCGGCTACAGCCGGGTCGCGATCGGTCATGAAGGCTATGCTATCGCTCGCCGCTTCGCCCAGGCCGGCTATGTCTGCTTCGCGCTGCTGTACCGCCTGCCCGCCGACAATTGGGCGGCCGGCCCGGAAGCCCCGCTACAGGACGCGCAGCGCGCATTGCGCGTCGTGCGCAGCCTGGCCGCGCGCGAGAAATTCGATGCCGGCCGTGTCGGCGTCATGGGATTTTCCGCCGGCGGCCATCTCGCCGCCTGGCTCACCAGCCGCGCGCCCGTCGAAAGCTATCGGCCCACCGACGCGGTCGACCGCGAACCGATCGCCGCCGCGCTGGCCGCCTATCTCTATCCGGTCATTTTGATGGAGGGGCCGTTCGTCCACGCCGGATCACGCACCCAGTTGCTCGGTCCCGATCCTTCGCCGCAGCGGATGCGCGCCTACTCGCTCGACCAGCAGGTAAGCGATCGCACCCCGCCCGTCTTCCTCGCCCATGCGCTGGACGACAATGCCGTGCCGCCGGAAAACAGCCTCGCCATGCTCGCCGCCTTGCGCGCCAGGGGCGTGGCCAGCGAATGTCACCTGTTCGAAAGCGGCGGCCATGGTTTTGGCTTGGTTGCGCCGCCCGCCGCCCCCGCGCCCTGGCCCGACCTGTTCGTCAACTTCGCGAAACGACATGGCCTGTGACGCAGCAGGTCGCCCTCTTCGTCACCTGCCTGGTCGACCTGATGCGCCCGCGCATCGGCTTCGCCGCGATCCGCGCGCTCGAAGCAGCCGGTTGCGACGTGATCGTGCCGCAGGGCCAGACCTGCTGCGGCCAGCCCGCACTCAACAGCGGCGACCACGCCCATGCCGCCGCGCTGGCGAAGCAGACGATCGAAGCGCTCGAACCCTATGCGGCCATCGTCGTCCCGTCCGGCTCCTGCGCCGGCACCATCCGCTGCCATTATCCCGAAATCTTCGAAGGCGACGCGGACTGGCTCCCCCGCGCGCAGACGGTCGCCGCCAAAACCTACGAGGTCATGGCCTATCTGGACGAAGTGCTGGGCTGGAAACCCGAAAGCATCAGCATTGACGCCACCGCCACCTATCATGACAGCTGCTCGGGGCTCCGGGAACTGGGCATCAAGGCGCAACCACGCCGCCTGCTCAAGGCGGTCGATGGCCTCAAGCTTACGCCGCTGGCGGGCGAGGAGACATGCTGCGGCTTTGGCGGCACCTTCTGCGTCAAATATCCCGCCATCTCCAATGCCATTGTTGGCGAAAAGGCCAATGCCATCGACGCGACGGGCGCGGACCTGCTGCTGGCGGGCGATCTTGGCTGCCTCATGAACATGGCCGGCAAGCTGCATCGTGACGGCAGCACGGTGCGCGCCTTCCACGCCATCGAACTGATCGCGGGCATGGGCGATGGCCCCGCCATCGGGGAGGAGCCATGAGCGGGTTCGACACCCGCGCCGCCGCCGCGCTTGCCGACCCGCTCCTCAAGACAGCCGTTGAGCGTACCGCCGGCACCGCCGAGGCCAAGCGCACGCTCGCCGTGTCGGCCTTCCCTGATTTCGACGCCGCGCGCACCCGCGCCGCCGCGATCAAGGATCATGTGATCGCCCATCTGGGCCATTATCTCGAACAGTTTGAGGCCAATGCCATCGCCGCGGGCGCGCAGGTGCATTGGGCCGCGACCGCCGACGAAGCCTGCCGCATCGTCATCGACCTCTGCAAGGCGTCAGGCGCCAAGACCGTCGCCCGCTCCAAATCCATGCTGGGGGAGGAAATCGGCCTGCCCCACGCCCTGGCGGAGGCCGGGATCGGCCGGATCGAAACCGACTTGGCCGAACATATCATCCAGCTGGCCGACGAGCGCCCGTCGCACATCATCTGGCCCGCCATGCACAAGACGCGCGAACAGGTGTCGGCCCTCTTCAAGGTGAAACATCGCACGCCGCATGAGGAAGACAGCATCGCCGCCATGGCCGAAAGCGCCCGGCGCGAACTGCGCGACCGGATGCTGGGCGCGGATGTCGGCATATCGGGCGCCAACTTCCTCATCGCCGATAGCGGCGCGGTGTGCACCGTCACCAATGAAGGCAATGCCGAATTGTCTCTAGTGCCGCCACGCGTCCATATCGTGACGGCGGGCATCGAAAAGATCGTGCCGTCCATGCCCCATGCCGTGCATATGCTGCGCATGCTGGCGCGCTCCGCCACCGGCGCGGCTCTCACCCAATATACGACCTTCTATACCGGCCCGAAACGTCCCGACGACCGCGACGGGCCAGAAGAAATGCACATTGTGCTGGTCGACAATGGCCGCACGAAAATGCGCGAGGAGGGGCTGGCGGATATGCTGCGCTGCATCCGCTGTGGCGCGTGCATGAACCATTGCGTCGTCTTTCGCCAGATTGGCGGCCATGCCTATGGCGGCACCTATCCCGGTCCCATGGGCGCGGTGCTGACCCCCGCGCTCGATGGCCTCGCCCCCAATCGCGACCTCGTCCATGCCTGCACGCTCAATGGCAAATGCCAGGAAGTCTGCCCGGTGCGCATCCCCCTCCCCACCCTGCTGAAGGGCTGGCGCGAGAAAAGCTGGCGCGAAGGGCTGGAGCCGACCTCCATGCGCATGGGCCTTGGCCTGTGGGCCTGGGTCGCGCGTCGCCCGGCGCTCTACCGCCTTGTCACCCGCCTTGCGCTGCGCGCGATGCGGCTGATGGGTCGGCGCGGCTGGATCGAGACACTGCCGCTGGCGGGCGGCTGGACCCGCCATCGCGCCATGCCCCGGCCCGCCGCCAGCAGCTTCATGGCGCAATATCGCAAGGAACGCCGCCCATGAGCGCGCGCGACGCCATCCTTGGCCGGCTGAAAGGCGCAGCGCCCGATGCGGCGCAGGCCGCCGCGCTGCTGGTCGCGCCCGAACGCCCGGCCGTGGACGAAGCCGCGTTGGAGGCCGAATTTCTCGCGCGCCTCGCCCTCCCCAGCGTCAGCGCAAGCCATGACGCGATCGACAGCATGGCGGACCTGCCCGCCGCTATTCGCCGCTACCTCGATGCGCAGGGCGAGGACCGGACATTGTGCCTGCCGCCCGATCCGCGGCTCGATTCTTGCGACTGGAGCGGTTTCACCCTGCATGATGTCGCCGCGCCTGCCGAAATCGCCGCGCTCGCCATCGCGCGACGCGGCATCGCCGAAACCGGATCTTTGGTCTTCGAAACCGGCCCGGCCGCGCCGATGCTGCCCAATTTCCTGGCCCTGCACCATATCGTGCTGCTGGCGACGCGCGACATCGCCCCCTATCTGGAGGACGCGCCGTTGCCCGGCGCGCAACCGCGCGCCCATTACTGGATCACCGGCGTATCTGGTACCACTGATATCGAGGGCACCTATGTCCGGGGCGCCCATGGCCCCCGCTTCCTGCACGTCATCCTGCTGCGCGCGTGATAACCGCATATTAGAACATCATTCCATATTGCGGGAATTTTCTTGGACTTTGCGACGGGGAGCGTATAGGCTGATGCGTCCCTATCCTATGCAAGAGGCTTGCCCGGCATGACCACCCCCTTCGATCTTCATGGCAAGACCGCGATCGTCACCGGCGCCAATACCGGCATCGGCCAGGCCATTGCCCTGTCGCTCGCGCAGGCCGGCGCGGATATCGCCGCCGTCGGCCGCACGCCCGCACAGGACACGGTCGATCAGGTCCGCGCGCTCGGCCGCCGGGCGGACATTATCTCGGCCGACCTTTCGACCATCGAACCGGTCCAGCGCGTCCTCGACGAAACGCTGGAAAAGCTTGGTGCCTTGGACATACTGGTCAACAATGCCGGCATCATCCGCCGCGCCGACAGCGTCGATTTCACCGAGGAGGATTGGGACGCGGTGATCGACACCAATCTCAAGACCACCTTCTTCCTCTGTCAGGCCGCCGGTCGCCACATGCTTGCCCAAGGCGCTGGCAAGATCATCAACATCGCCTCGCTTCTTTCCTTCCAGGGCGGCATTCGCGTGCCGAGCTACACCGCGTCCAAAAGCGGCGTCGCGGGCCTGACCAAGCTGCTCGCCAACGAATGGGCGGCCAAGGGCGTCAATGTGAACGCCATCGCGCCGGGCTATATCGCCACCAACAACACCGCCGCGCTCCAGGCCGACGAAACCCGCAACCGCCAGATCCAGGAGCGCATCCCGGCTGGCCGCTGGGGCGACCCCGCCGACATTGGCGGCGCGGCCGTGTTCCTGGCGTCCAGCGCCGCCGATTATATCCATGGCCACACGCTCGCCGTCGACGGCGGCTGGCTCGCGCGCTGATCGGCACACGGCACAACCGATTTTGCACCGTTCGCACTGAGCTTGTCCAAGTGCCTGCCTTCTTCGGACGACAAGCGCAGGCTCCGTGCGAACGGTGAATGACAGGAGAGGGACATACCCTCCCATCCCATCAGGAGAGGAACGATGCCCCAATTCGACAGGCGAACCGCGCTCACCGCCACGGGCCTTGCCGCAATGGGCGCTGCCCTCCCCGCCCGCGCCGCCGCACAAGCCCCGCTTCCCCTCGACGCGCGCAAGCCCGGCCTGCCGCTCAAATCCGGCCATCTCCATATGGGCACCGGCACCGGTCCGCACGGCACATTCGGCATCACCAACCGCTATCTGACCCGCAACGACGCGCCCTGGCTTCCGGTCATGGGCGAATTTCACTTCACCCGCTTCCCTTACGCCTATTGGGAAGAGGAACTGCTCAAGATGAAGGCGGCGGGCGTCACCATCGTCGCCAGTTACATCTTGTGGAATCATGTCGAACTTTCGCCCGGTCGCATCGACTGGAGCGGCGACCGCGACATTCGTCGCTTCGTCACCCTGTGCCAGAACCATGGCCTGCTCTTCTTCCTGCGCCCCGGCCCTTGGGGCCATGCCGAGGCGCGCTTTGGCGGTATCCCCGACTGGATCGTCGCGGGCACGCGCCCGCGCAGCAACGACCCGGCCTATATGGTCGAGGTCGAACGCTTCTGGCGCAGCCTCCACGATCAGGTGCGCGGGCTGTTCTGGAAGGATGGCGGGCCGATCCTCGGCATGCAGATCGAAAATGAATATAATCTCGACGGTCCGGGACAGGGCCGGGCGCATATTGCGGCGCTCAAGAGCCTAGCGCTCAAACTCGGCTATGACGTGCCGCTCTACACTGTCACCGGATGGGATCAGACGCTCTATCCCAAGGGAGAGGTGGTGCCCGTCCATGGCGGCTATCCTGACGAACCCTGGTCGGCGAAGACCACAAAACTACCGCCCAAGGAAAATTATCTCTTCCGGTTCGACAGCCGGGTGAGCGGCGACCTGGGCGCACAGACCCGCAACAACCGGCGCGGCGACGCCGACGACGACATGGACGACACGCCCTTTTTGGGCGCGGAATATGGCGGCGGCGTCCCCGTCATGTATCGCCGCCGCCCGCTGCTTGCGCCCGCCGACGTTGCCGCGGCCGTGACCACGCAGGTCGGATCGGGCGTCAACCTGCTGGGCTATTATATGTTTCATGGCGGTGCGAACCCGCTTGCGCACGGCCGCAGCCTGGAAGAAACGCAGCGGTCGGGCGGCTATAATGACTGCCCGATGATCGCCTATGATTTTCAGGCGCCGATCGGCCAATATGGGGAGGTCAACGCAGTCAGCGCCGCGCTGCGCCCCCTCCATTATTTCCTGGGCGCCTATGGCGACCGGCTCGCCCCCATGACCGTGCACGCACCCACGATCCAGCCTGGCGACAAGGATGACCTCAAAACCCTGCGCTGGTCGGTCCGGGCGGCTGGCGGCAGCGGCTTCCTGTTCGTCAACAACCATGTCCGCCAATATGCGACCGCCGCCCATACCGCGACGCGCTTCACCGTCACGCTCCCCAACGGCGCGCTGACCTTTCCCTCTCACGCCGTGACCATTGCGCCGGGCGCCTATTTCTTCTGGCCCTTCGGCATGGATCTGGACGGCGTGGCGCTGGACTGGGCCACCGCCCAGCCGGTCACGCATATTACGGATGCCGACGGCCCCATCCACATCTTCGCCGCCACCCTGCCCGGCCCGGTCGAACTCGCCTTCCCCGCCGACACGCGACTGTCCGCGCCCGCCCGTTCGGAACAGGGGCGCGTCATCGCGGACGTGGCTCCTGCCGCTGACCGGCTGCTGACCGTCACCGCGCCGGACGGTCGCCGCGTCCGCATCCTGCTGCTCGATCAGGCCTCGGCGCAGCAACTCTGGGTCGGCGACATGGGCGAACAGCGCCGCGCGATCGTCACCGCGGCCGATACCCTGTTCACGCCGCACGGCCCGCTCCTGCGCCAGCGCGGCACGGCCCGGTTCGACTGGCGCGTCCTGCCTGGTCCGGCCGCCAGCGCCACGGTCAACGGGCCAACCCCGTCAATTGTCAGCTTCACCCAAAGCCGCGCGGCTGGCGACGCGCCCCCCATCGTCATTGGGGGCCCGGCCAATGCCGCGATGCAGCCGCTTCCCGAAGCGCATCGGGCCGCTGCGGCCTTCACCTTCACCCTGCCCGCCGACGCGGTGGAAAGCGGCGACGCCTTCCTGGAAATCGACTGGCGCGGCGACATCGGCCGACTGTTCGACGGCACCGCCCTGCTGGACGACGCCTATTGGGATGGGCGCGTCTGGCGCATCGGCCTCAAGCGCTTCGCCGACCGGCTGGGCCGCCCCTGGACGCTCACCATCCTGCCGCTGCGCGCCGACGCGCCCATCTATCTGGACGACGTGGCCCGCGCGAAATTGCCGCCAGGCGATCAGGTCGCCAGCCTCCTTGCCCTTCGTCTCGTCCCTGAACTGGAGCATCGCCCATGACCCGGCTGACCCGTCGCGCCGCGCTCGCGCTTGCAACTCTGCCCTTCCCCGTCCTGGCGACCACGCCCCGCAAAAGCGGCGCGCGGCCCGGCCCCTTCCTGATCGGCGCGGACATCAGCTGGGTGCCAGAGGACGAAGCCGCCGGCGCGCGTTATTTCGTCGATGGCGTGCGGAAAGATCCTGTCCTGCTGATGCGCGACGCGGGTTTCAACGCCATCCGCCTGCGCATTTTCGTCGATCCGGCAAAGGGCTATTCGAAGCGCGAGCCCGACAAGGCCTGGGCCGGGCTTGACCAGACCATCAGGCTTGGCCGCCGCATTCGTGACGCGGGCATGGGCCTTGTCCTCTCCTTTCACTACAGCGACACCTGGGCCGACCCGGAACATCAGGGCGTGCCCGCCGCCTGGACCGGTTATGACCTCCCCCAACTCGCCAAGGCGGTCGAGGCGCATACCCATGACACGCTTGTGGCGATGCGCGCGGGCGGCGCGCCGGTCGACATGGCGGTGATCGGCAACGAAACCACCTTCGGCATGCTATGGCCCCATGGCCGGGTCAAGCTGTCCACCCCCACCGGCAATCCCGTCACCGACGCCAATCATGCGCAGGTCGACGATCAAGCGATCGGCGGCTTCGACGGCTTCGCCGCCCTGCTGCGCGCAGGCATAGCCGGCGCCCGCCGCGCGCAGCCCGACATCGCCATCCAGCTGCACAATCATCTTGGCCGGCACTGGCCGATCCTGCGCGAATGGACCGACGCGCTCATCGCCCGCAATGTCGCTTTCGATGTCATCGGCCTGTCCTGCTACCAGCAGCAAAGCCAGGGCGACTGGGCAAACAGCTTCGACCAGTTCGTCAGGCGCTACCCCGACAAGGGCTTGCTGGTCGCCGAATATTCCAGCCGCAAACGCTATCTCAACGACCTCGTCTATAATTTGCCCGGCAAGCATGGCTGGGGCAGCTTCATCTGGGAGCCGCTGCGCCATCAGGAAGCGATCTTCGACCTTGACGGCCGCAATGCCGGAGGCGGACCCAAGCCCGACCTGCTAAGCCAGGGCATCAACAGCGCCGAAGCGCCCGGCGGCCTCGCCAACCAATCCCCCGCGCCCAAGCCGGACCCGGCGGGTCCAATGGGCAAGGGCGGCGATTATATCGCCAATGATCTGCTCGACCTCTATCGCCAGATGGCGAAAGATTATTCGTGAACCGCCGCGATTTCACCCTAGCCCTCGCCGCCCTGCCGCTCGCCGCCTGCGCCACAAGCCGCGTTCGTCATGACGATGGCCCCCTGCTCTTCGCCTATTTCACCACGGGAAAGGCCGGCGAAGGCGCGGGTCTCAAACTGGCCGTCAGCGACGACGGCTTTGCCTTCCGCACGCTCGCCGGCGGCCGGAGCCTGCTGGTGCCGCAGGTTGGCGAAAAGCGACTGATGCGCGACCCGTTCCTGTTTCATGACGGCACGGATTATCACCTGCTCTGGACCACCGCCTGGGAAGGCGTGACCATCGGCCATGCGACCAGCCCTGACCTCGTCCACTGGTCGGACCAGCAAGCGATCCCGGTCATGCGCGACGTGGCGGGCACCCGCAATTGCTGGGCGCCCGAAGCGATCCGCATGCCCGACGGCCGTTTCCTGCTATTCTGGTCCAGCACCGTCACGGGGCGCTACCCTGAAACCGCCGGCACGTCGGAGTCGGACTATAATCACCGCCTCTGGCAGTGCAGCACCGCCGACTTTCGCAGCTTTTCCGCACCGCAGCCGCTCTACGATCCGGGGTTCAGCGTCATCGACGGCACCTTTGCCCACGCCCCCGATGGCAGCTTGCACCTGATCGTCAAGGATGAGACGGTCACGCCGCCGCGCAAATGGCTGCGCGCCGCCCGCGCCGAAAGCCCGACTGGCCCCTTCGGCCCGCTCTCGCCGCCTTTCTCCCCCGCCTGGGTCGAAGGACCGATGACCGCCCGGGTGGGCGACGCGCTCATCTGCTATTATGATGTCTACAAGGACGGCCGCTGGGGCGCGATGATGACCCGCGACATGGCCCGATGGCAGGATGTGGGCGACCAGCTGTCGCTCCCCGCCGGCGCGCGCCACGGATCGTTACTGCGCGTCCCCCGCGCCCTGGTCGACGCTATCGCCTGATCCCCATCCCCCGCCCAGCGCCAGGAACAGCGCGATCTGGTCCTGCACCAGTTGCGTGCGCGCCGACGCCGCCGTCACTTCCGCGCTGGCCTGGCTGCGCTGCGCATCCAGCAACGACAGGAAATCGCCCCGGCCAAAGCGGAACAGCTTGCCCGCCTGGGCCGCCGACACGCCCGCGCTTTCCCGCGCTCGGTCCAGCGCCGCCGCCCGCTCGGCATCGCGGCGATAGATTTCGAGTGCGCTTTCGGTCTGGCGCAGCGCTTCCAGCACGCTGGTATCGAAGCCGGCCAGGTCGGCGCGTATCTGCGCATCGGCCTGTGCGATGCGGGCGCGGATCACCGGCCGATTGGGGAAGGTCCAGCTGATGAGTGGCCCCAGGCTGAAGCCGAAGGCGGACCCGGTGCCAAAATCCTTGAGCGGCCCCGACAGGCCGACCGATCCGCCGATGCTGACCTGCGGGTAGAGTTGCGCCATGGCCACACCCAGCCGCGCGGTATCGCCCGCAATGGTCCGCTCGGCCTGCCTTATGTCGGGCCGCCGCCGGATCAGCGCCGCGCCATCGCCCACCGGGATCGGCTGGCGCAACACCGGCAGGTCCGCGCAATTTTCGATTGCACGCGGATAATCGGCCGGCGGCCGCCCCAGCAGCGTGGCGAGCAGATACAGCCCATTCTGGCGCTGTGCGGCAAAGGCAGGAAGCGCCGCCTCGCTCGTTTCCACCGCCGCCTGCGCCCGGCTGACGTCGAACGCCGTCCCCCGCCCGCCCTTGGCCAGCCGCCGCGTCGCATCGAGCGTCTGGCGCTGCAACGCCACCACCTTGCGATTGACCGCCAGACTGTAATTGGCCGCGCACACCTGCGCATAGGCCTGCGCCGTCGCCGCCGCCACGCTGACCCGCACATAGTCGCGCGCCGCCGTCACCGCCTCGACATCGGCCGCGCTCGCTTCGATCCCGCGCGCAATCCGACCATTGAGGTCCAGCGGATAGGCCGCGCTCAGGCCCAGATCATAGCTCACCGATCCAGGCAGATGCTGCGCCACGCCCGATGGCCGGGACAGCGTTTCACCGCCGCTGATCCCGGTCGTCACCTGTCGCCCCGCCTCCGCCTCGCGCAGCACCGCCTGCGCGCGTTCGACATTGGCCTGCGCCTGTTTAAGGTCGGCATTGGCCGCCAACGCCTCTTCGACCAGCGCGTCAAGCTGGCGGTCGGCATAGAGCCGCCACCATTGGTCGGGCAGCGGCGCATTGCTGAACTGCGCGCCCTGCGCCGAATGGAAATCGCCCCTCGCCGCCGGCGCTGTCGCGACCGATCCTTGCGGATAGCGATAATCCGGCCCCGCCGTGGCGCAGGCTGTCAGGCCCAACGCCAGTAGCGGCGCGCCGATCCATTTAGGCATGACGGCAATCCCCCGGCTTGGCATCCTTCGCCGCTGGCTGCACCGTCACAGTAGCGGTCCGCCCGGAAATCAGTCGCAGCCCCGCCGGGACCTTCTTCAGCCGCACCCGCACCGGAATACGCTGCGCCAGCCGCACCCAGGAAAAGGTCGGCTCGACCGACGGCAGCAAATTGCCCGCATTGGACCGGCTGTCGTCATTGATGCCATAGGCGATGCTGTCGACGCGCCCGTAAATCTCGCGCTCCTCCCCCATCAGCTTCACCGTGACCGGCGCGCCAATGCAGATGAGCGGCAGCTTGGTTTCCTCAAAATAGCCCTCCACCCGCGTCGAATCGCTGTCGATCAGCGCCATCGCCTGGCTCCCCGCGCCGACATAATCGCCCGGATGCAGATCCAGATTGGTGACGACGCCATTGACCGACGCGCGCACCTGTGTGCGTTTAAGGTTCAGCGCGGCGGCGTCGCGCCCGCTATAGGCTTCGGCCAACGCCGCCTGCGCCGTCTCCACCCGCGCCAGATTCTGTTCATGGGTTTCCGCTGCGACCAGGTCGCCCAGCGCGGTGTCGCGCCGTGCCTCGCGCCGCGCCTGCGCCAATGTCGCCCTCGCGCTGGCGATCTGCGCCTCGGCTTCCTCCAGCGCCAGCTTGTAACGCGGCGTGTCGATGACGAACAGCAGGTCGCCCGCTTTCACTTGCTGGTTGTCCCTAACGGCCACCGACGTCACCAACCCGCTGATGTCGGGCGTCACCCGCACCACGTCGGCGCGCACCCGCCCGTCGCGCGTCCAGGGGCTGCGCTCATAATGGTTCCACATGCCTATCGCGGCCAGCACGGCGGCGATGACCAGGATGATGGTGGCGGCGCTGCGGATCAGCGTTGCGGGGATGCGGTTCATAGGCGGATTCCAAGGGTGGGGACAAGGATGGCGAGCCCGCCGAGGATCAGCACGAAGAGGCTGAGGTCCACTGCGGCGCGATAGGCGAGGAAGCGATAGAGGCCGAGCGCGCCAATCAGCCGGGTCACCGCCCAGGCCAGGATCAGCGCGACCAGCGCGAGCAGCAGCAGCGTCGGCACATAGACGCCGCCCAAGGCGATTTCTCCGGTCATGCGGCGGCCCTCCTGTGGCCGGGAGCGTCGGGGAAAAGATTGCGGCGCAGGCTGACCAGCGCCAGCACCGACTCCCGCCGCACCGCTGGCAGCGCGTGGCCGCCCAGATCGTCGATCGCGCCATCGATCGCCGATAGCAGCGCCGGATCGGCGGGCGCGGGCGCATCGGGGTCCATCGCGCGGTAATGATCGCCAACGCCGGCCAGCACCCGCGTCAGCGGCACGGTATCCTGGGGGGCAAGGTCAATGCGCAGCTGGCGCAATTCCCCGATGGCGACACCGGTGCGCAGGTCGCGCAACGCATCATAGAGGGGCGCGCCGCTATCCTGCCGCGTGGCGGCCAGACGCGGCGCCAGCAGGGCGATGCGGTCCAGCATCCGGTTGACCCATGCGCGCACGTCCGGCGCACCCTTCATATTGGCGCGGTTGGCGATGTCGATCCAGCCGGCGCGCACGGTGCGGCGGATCGCGCGCTCGACGCCGGCCGATTGCAACAACCCCGCCATGATGATCGCGAACCAGATGCCAACGAGCTGCGCCACGGCACCATTTGCGTAGGATGCAAAGGCGTTCACATAGCGGTCGGACAGCAGTACCGGGCTGCCCAGTCCCAGCAGCGTGGGCAGCGCAATGCCCATCCACCGAGGCGAGGCCATCATTGCCCCCAGCACCAGCAGCGGCGGCGCATAGGCCAGCGCCAGCATCGCAAAGCCATCCAGGCGCGGCATGATGACATAGCCATAGACCGCGCCCAGCGCCGACGCGATGATCGTGCCGATCATGAATCCCTTGAGCGGTGCGAGCAGATTATCCTGCGCCGCAAACAGCGCCAGGAACACGCCCGCCAGCATCACCGCCGTCCCGCCATCCTTCCAGCCGCTGCCGATCCACAGCGCACAGCCGATCGCGACGGTCAGGAAGGCGCCGAACGCAGCGCGCAGCGCGCCGGCATGGTCCCGATGCAATTCGCGGTTGCGCCGCCCGGCCAGCAATTCGGCCACGCGCGGCGTCACCGCGCTGCGCCGGTGCGTCGCCATCTGGTCCAGCAGGTCGCGGCAATCGCGATGGACCGCAATCAGCGTCGCCAGCCGTGCATAGAGGCTAAGACGCATCATATCGGCCCAACCCATGTCGCCCGTCGCCTGCGGTTCCATCGCATGGCATCGGTCTATCAGCGCTTGCGTCCGCTCCGCGCGCGTCGCATTATCCGGGGCCGGCGTCTCCAACCATGCGCGCACATCGGCGATCAGCGCTTCGACCGGCGCCGGCACCACGCCACCATTGGCGACCTTCAGCTGCGCCAGACGATCCTCGACCGCCGCGCCCAGCGGCAGCAGCATCGACAGCTGGTCCTGCAATGCCCGCACGGTACGGACGCGGGGCGCCAGCCGGCTGATGTCGAAAGGCAGGTGGACCGACATCTGGTGCAACTCGGTCACGTCCTGGGCCAGTCTGCGACGCTCGGCGTCCAGCCCCGGCACCGGATCAGTGGCGATGGCGTCGCGCGACCAGCGTTCCGCGTCGCGCAGGATCGCCTCGACCCGGCCCAGCAGGACGCCGGTGATCGATCCGGGCAACACCACGCCATGCACCAACGTGCCACTCAGGATACCAAGCATGATCTCCTGCACGCGCAGCGACGCCACGGTGAAGATGGTCTGGGGCGAATCCACGTCAGGAAACACGATCAGGCAGGCGGTATAGCCCGCCAGCACGAACATATAGGATCGCGGGGTCCGGTCGAGCAACGACACGAACACGCACAGCCCCAGCCAGGATGCCATCGCGAGCGACAGCAATTCGGGTGCATTGACCAATGGCGGCACGACCGCCACGGAAAAGATCGCGCCGACCAGTGTGCCGATTGCGCGAAACACCGCCTTGGAGATCACCGCTCCGGCAAGCGGCTGAGCGACGATATAGCTGGTCAGGAACGCCCAATAGGGCCGCTCCAGCCCGATATGAAAGGCGAGGAACAGCGCCAGCATCGCGGCGATCAGGCATTTGAGCGAAAACAGCGCGGCCGGCAGGCCGATCGCCTCGCCCAACGGGCGGCCGCTCATGCCTGGTTGCGTTTCTCGGCGATGCGCTGCCCGATCAGGTCGAGCAGCTCGACCATGATCTCGATCGCCTCGTCGGGAATGTCGCGCAGCAAATGGTCGCGCAATAGGCCCAGTTTCTGTTCGATCCCTCCCACCAGATCGCGCCCGGCGGGCGTCAGGGTGATGATGTTGGATCGCCTGTCGCCCGGGTGCGCCGCCCGCGCCACGAAACCACTCGCCTGCAAACCATCCAGCGTACGCACCAGCGAGGGCTGGCGAATGTCCAGCGCATCGGCCAGGTCCGCCTGCCGCACATCGGACCCCATCCGGTCGATATGGATCAGGCACCATCCGGCACTGTTGGACACGCCGAATTGCGCCAGCGCATCGTCCGCCAATTGCCGCCACTGCCGCGCAACCGGGGCCATCTTGTGCGCCAATGCGCGGCGGGGATCGTCGAGGGGGTCCGTCATTAGCTAGCTAACTAATGATTTTGGGCTATCTTTGCACCTGTCATTTTTGCTGTCGCAGATGCGCAAATTGCAATCCGTCGCCGGGCCGGAAACAATCCGGCCCGGCCAATTCGGATCAGGTCAGGCCCGGCGGGTCCCGTTAAAGGCCGACGCGCCGAACGCGCCGAGCTGCATCGTGCCGGTGATGGCGTCACCCGCCACTTCCGCCTCGCATTCCAGCGTCATCGGCATCGGCATGGTCATTTCCATCTTCCAGGTCAGCCTGTCGCCATCGACCTTGCCGTCGACCACGTCGAGCGATCCCATCATCCCGGCAAAGGTGCCGTTGAACCGGTCGCCACTGCTGACGACGGTGAAGACGCCCTTCTGGTCACCCATCGGCGTCTTGGCCACGCAATCATAAGCGCCATCCACTGCCATATCGATTCTCCTTTACGTTGGCGTCAATCAGCCAATGTGCCCATTTCCACCGGCAGCCCCACCGCGTCAAGCTGCGGCCGCACCTGTTTGACGTCGCCCACCACAACCCAGATCAGATTGTCGGGGTTGATCGACTCCCGTGCGGCCTTGTCCATGTCGGCGGGGGTCATCGCGCGATAGGTCTTGGGCAGCGTTTCGTAATAATCGTCCGGCCGGCCGATCAGATGGTTGCGCATCATCGCACCCAGCAATTCCGACGATGTCTCGAAGCTGCCGGGCAGGGACAATATCTGGCTGTTGATCGTCTGGTCGCGCTCGGCCTGGGTCGTTCCCTTGGTGGTGAGATAGTCCTTCACATCCTGCCGCGCGGCGATGATCGATTCGCCGGTCTTGTCGGTCTGCACCGGAGCGTAGACCAGCAACGGGATCGTTTCCTTGACGCCCGGCAGAGCGGTGCCCGCGCCATAGGCCCATCCCTTGGTTTCGCGCAGGTCCATCGTCAGGCGCGACGTCGTGCTGCCGCCCAGCACCTCGTTCGCGGTCAGCAGCGTCACCGGATTGTCAGTGCCCGCCTTGTTGGTCAGCACACCCGCCAGGATCAGCGATTGCGGGCTTTGCGGCTTGTCGATCAGCACGATGCGCGACGGGCGCATCATCCTGTCCATGCGGAACAGCTTGGTCCCCTTCTGCGCCGCCGGCGCCTTCCAGTCGCCGAACCGCTTTTCGAGCAGCGGCATCATTTCCGCCAGCGTCGTGTCGCCAGCGACAAAGATGGTCGCATTGTCGGGGCGCATCCATGCGTCATGGAAAGCGGTCAGGTCCGCCCGGGTCACGGCCTTCACGCCGCTCTCCGTCCCCGATCCGGTGAAGGGGATGCCATAGGGATGCGCCTGCCCATAAAGCAGCGGCGGCAGCATGCGCTGCGCAATCGCCATCGCCATCGGCTCGGTCTTTTCGGCCGCGATGCGGGTCAACACCTGCCCGCGCAGCCGTTCGACCTCTTCGGGGCGGAAGGCGGGATTGCGGATCACATCGGCCAGCAGGCCCAGCGAGGCATCCAGATTGGGCTTGAGCGCGAACAGCCCAACGGTCGTGCTGTCCATGCTGTTGGCCGCGCTGATCGCCGCGCCCAACCGCTCCTGCTCCTCAGCAATCTCGATCGACGACCGCGTCGTCGTGCCTTCGTCCAGCAGCGCGGCCGTCAGGCCCGCGGTCCCCAGCTTCGCCTTGTCATCGGCGGCATTGCCCGCGTCGAACGCCACCGACACGCGAACCGTCGGCACAGCGTCGCGTCGCGCGAAGACGACGGGGATGCCGTTCTTCAATGTGGCATGTTCGACGTCAGGAAAGTCGAGGTCTTTGACCGGCTCGATCGGCGGCTCGGCGATCCTGGTGGGGGTCGGCGGCGTCGCGGCAGCCGGAGCCGACGCGGCGGGATCGCGAAAATGCGCCGGCTGATGCGTTGCGCCTTCTGCCTTCACATTGCCCGCCAGCGCATTATCCGCAGCGCTCCGCTCGCCCGGCGCGACGGTCAGGCGCAGCACCGGCCGGCCCAGCCATTTGCGCGCCGCCGCCGCCACACTCTGCGGCGTCGCAGCGGCGTAGATCGCCAGGTCCTTCTTATATTTGGCCGGATCGTCGGAATAGACAGCCCCTTCAGCCAGCGTCACCGCCTTGCCGGTGAAGCCGCCCACCTTTTCCAGCCCCCCGATCGTGCCCGACAGCTGGCGCGTCGCGGCGCGCTGCACTTCATCGGCGCTCGGCCCGTTGGTCAGGTAATCGGCCAGCAACTGGTCCAGCCGCTTGCCTACCGCCACCGGATCGACGCCCGGTTTCACGTCCACCGTAATCTCGGCGAGGCTCAGCTTCTCGAACGGCTGCACGCTGGCCTTGACGCCGACCGCCACCTTCTCGTCCCGCACCAGCGCATTGTCGAGCCGGGAGGAGCCCAGACCGCCGAACACCGCCAGCGCCAGGTCCAGCTGCGGCAGGTCGGCCGAATTGACGCCGGGCACCACCCAATTTCGATAAAGGCGCGTGGCCGCGACATTGTCGTGCATCATCACTTCGGCGTCCTTCGCCAGAGTGGGCACGCTGGCGTCCACATCCTGCGGCGCGGGGCCGGCCGGGATGTTGCCGAACCATTTCTCGACCTTCGCCTTGGCGGTTGCCGCGTCGATGTCGCCGGCCAGCACCAGCACCGCGTTGTTTGGGCCATAATGGGTCTTGAACCACATCTGCACGTCGGCCAGGCTCGCGGCATTGAGGTCCGCCATCGACCCGATGGTCGAATGGCGATAGGGATGGCCTTCGGGCATCAGCGCGGCCAGCTGCGCATATTCCACCAGGCCATAGGGCTCATTTTCGCCCATGCGCTTTTCGTTCTGCACGACGCCGCGTTGCGTATCCAGCTTCACTTGCGTCACCGCGCCCAGCAGATGCCCCATGCGGTCGCTTTCCAGGAACAGCGCCCGATCAAGCGCGCCGGTCGGCACCGTCTCGAAATAATTGGTGCGATCAAACCAGGTCGTGCCGTTCCAGTCGGTCGCGCCGATATCCTCCAGCCGCCCGAAAAACGGCCCGTCGGCATTTTCCGAGCCATAGAACATCAGATGCTCGAACAAATGGGCAAAGCCCGTCTTGCCCGCCGGCTCATAGCGTGAGCCGACATGATACCAGACCGACACGGCGACGACCGGCGCCTTGCGATCGGTATGGACGATGACGCGCAGGCCGTTCTTCAGCGTGAATTCCTCATAGGGAATATCGACCTTGGCCACCAGGCTGGACAAGGGCGCGGGCGCGGCGCTTGAAGCGGTCGCCTGCGCGGCGGCGGGCAGGCTCGGCATCAGCGCGATCGCCGACAGGCCGATCAGCAGGGGCAGGCGGCGCGACAGGGAAGATAGGGTCATCGAAGGGCCTCTGGCAGGAGCATATGGACCATGGAACGCGAACGCGTCCGAAGGACATGCACCATAGCGAGGCGTGATAGGCGCGCAATACGCAAAGGGTGGACAGCGGCCCTGCGGGACGGCAATCCTGCGCAACATATCCGTTCAGCAGAAAGCCCAATCCCTTGATCAAATGCCTGTCCCTGTCGGCCGCCGCGCTCGCCCTGATCCTGCCTGCTACCCTGCCCGCGCAATCGCCCGACCGGCCAGCGACCACCGATCCGGTCTTCACCCCGGCCGCGATGCGCGCCCATGTCGAATTCCTGGCCGACGATCTGCTCAAGGGCCGCGATACCGGCAGTGAGGGGCATGAGATCGCCGCCCGCTATGTCGCCAGCCAGTTTGATGGCCTGGGCCTCAAGCCCGCCGGCGACGCCGATGGACAGGGACGAAGCTGGCTCCAGCGCATCACCTTCCAGAAGACGGAACGGACACAGACCCCCGCGACGCTCACCGTCAGCGGCCCGGCCGGCGACCAGCGCTTCACCCATGCCGGCGACGTGCTGATCGGCATGAATGCCGCCGAACCCCGACTGGACGTGCGCGCGCCGCTGGTCTTCGTCGGCTATGGCCTGGAAAATCAGCGCCTCGGGCTCAACGACTATGCCGGGCTGGATGTGGAGGGCAAGATCGTCGTCACCCTGCGTGGCTATCCCAAAGGTCTGCCAAGCGAGGAAGGCGCGCATCTGTCGGCGACCAAGGCGATGGTCGCGGAAAAACACGGCGCGATCGGGATGCTCTCGCTGGGCACGCTCCAATCGATAAAGGCGCGGCCCTGGGCGCGCATGGTGCAGTTCGCCGACGAGCCCGATTTCACCTGGGTATCGCCCGAGGGCAAGCCCTTCGACCAGGCGCCCGGCATCCGCGCCGGCGCGGCGCTCAACGACCCGGCGGCGCAGGCCGTGTTCGCCGGCGCGCCGCAGAGCATCGCCGCGATCCGCAAACTGGCCGATCGCAAGGGCGGCAAGCCTAAGGGCTTCGCGCTCAAGACCAGCGTGCGCATCCAGTCCGACAGCGCCAGCCAACGCGTCACCAGCCCCAATGTCGTCGCCATCCTGCCCGGCAGCGATCCGGTGCTGAAGGATGACTATGTCGTCCTGTCCGCCCATCTTGATCATATCGGCGTCAGCCCGGACAAGCCGGGCGAACCGGCCGACAAGGATCGCATCAACAATGGCGCGCTCGACAATGGCGCGGGCATCGCGACCATGCTGGAAGTCGCGCGGGCGATGGCCATGGCACCGGACAAGCCACGCCGCTCGATCATCTTTCTGGCGTCGACCGGCGAGGAAAAGGGCCTGCTGGGCGCCGATTATTTCGCCCGTCACCCGTCCGTCCCGATTCGTCAGATCGTCGGCAATGTCGATCTCGACATGCCGCTGCTGCTCTATCCCTTCACCGACGTCATCGCCTTTGGCGCGGATCACTCAACGCTCGGCCCCATCGTCGCGCAGGCGGTCAAGCCCATGGGCGTCAGCCTGTCGCCCGACCCCATGCCGCAGGAAAGCATCTTCGTGCGATCGGATCATTATATGTTCGTGAAGCAGGGCGTTCCCGCCGTTTTCCTCGCCACCGGCTTTGCCAATGGCGGTGAAAAGGCGTGGGGCGATTTCCTCTCCGGCGCCTATCATCATCCCGGTGACGATATGACCCAAAATATCGACTGGCACGCGGGCGCGCGCTTTGCGCAGGCCAATTATCGCATCACGCGCGCCATGGCCGATGCCGATACGCCCCCGCGCTGGTTCAAGAACGACTTTTTCGGCGACATCTTTGCGCCGCAGGCGAGCAAGGCGACAAAATAAGGATTATCCCGCATCACCCCTTGTGTGGTTTTTGAGCAACACTACATCCGAACCAACCAAATCCATGGGGATGTCATGAACCTCGAAAAATTTACCGACCGCGCCAAGGGCTTCCTCCAGTCGGCGCAGACCGTCGCGATCCGCATGAACCATCAGCGGATCAGTCCGGAGCATCTGCTTAAGGCGCTGCTGGAGGATGAGCAGGGCATGGCGTCAGGCCTCATCCAGGCGGCTGGCGGATCGCCGCAGGTGGCGCTGCGCGACACGGATGCTGCGCTCGCCAAGGTGCCGGCCGTGTCGGGCAGTGGCGCGCAGCAGACGCCGGGCCTCGACAATGATGCCGTGCGCGTGCTCGATTCGGCTGAGCAGGTCGCACAAAAGGCGGGCGACAGCTTCGTTACTGTCGAACGGCTGCTGCTCGCCCTCACCCTTGCCACCACCACTGCGGCTGGCAAGGCGCTGGCCGCTGCCGGGGTAAAGGCAGAGGCGCTCAACGCCGCCATCAACCAGTTGCGCGGCGGTCGCACCGCTGACACGGCAGGCGCAGAGGATCGCTACGACGCGCTCAAGAAATTCGCCCGCGACCTGACGGCGGCGGCGCGCGACGGCAAGCTCGACCCCGTGATCGGCCGCGACGAGGAAATCCGCCGCACCATCCAGATCCTCGCTCGCCGGACCAAGAACAACCCCGTCCTGATCGGCGACCCCGGTGTCGGCAAGACCGCGATCGCCGAAGG
>NZ_DJDV01000113.1:0-10315 GCF_002431195.1 Sphingobium sp. UBA5915
CTGTTCCTGGCCCCGCTGGCCCACAAGGGGAACGCGGCCCGCAAGGCGCGAAGGGCGACAAGGGTGACACTGGATCGCCGGGACCAAAGGGCGATACTGGCGCGCAAGGTCCAATCGGTCTTACGGGGACCACTGGCGCAGCTTCGACCGTAGCGGGTCCGGCCGGACCAAAGGGCGATACTGGTGATGCGGGACCGGCTGGCCCCAAAGGCGATACCGGGGCACCGGGTCAGAAAGGCGACAAGGGAGATAAGGGTGACACTGGCGCGACCGGCCCCGCAGGCGCACCGGGCACACCCGGTCCCGCTGGCACGGACGTTGCCGATTTTCTGTTCGAGGACGGCACACTCAAGCTGTCGATGAGCAACGGGTCCATCTGGGAAGCCTTCATTCCCACAGGCGGCGGCACCGGCAAGCCGTGGTATTTCGACGCGCCGTTGGCCAGCAGCTTCACGCTCCAGAGCGGCAACGCCGTCCAGCTTTCTTTAACCGATGACGCCGATGCTGGCCTGCTTGTGAAGAGCGGCGCGAGCGCAACCGGCGACATCAGCCGCGTCGCCTACAGGACGCTGACGAACAAGGCTCTGGATTGGGACATCGTGATCCGCGCCCCGATCATCATGAATGATTCCGACTATCGCAAGGGCGGCCTGATGGTCATGGACAGCACCACGAACCGGCACATCATCTGCGGCCAGATGAATGAGTATCAGCCGTTCGGCATCATTAAATTCACTGGCATGACGGGCGGATATGGCGGCTCGATCACCGCTCAGGCGTTCAAATCTCAGCCCGATTTCTACCGCGCCGCCTGCGTGGGATCGACCCTGACATTCTATGTCAGCCATTGCGGCAAGAACTGGCTCCAAGTCGGCGCAACCGCAATCGGCGATGCCTTCGGCGCGAGGCCCGACAGGATCGGCGTCGGGTTCAACATCAGCACAACCGATCCGACGCAAGCGTCCATGACGGTGGACTGCTTCAAGCTCACTGGCCCGGCTGTCTAAGGGCCAGCAATAACAAAATGGGGGTGGTCGCCGTGAATGCGAAGGTCGTTCAGAATCTCAGAAAATGGGGCAGCATCATCTGGAATGCGCCCGGTATCAGAAGCGCGGCCATTGCCGTTGCGATCAAAATGCTGGTCCGTATCGGCCTGTCCGCTGGTGCTGCCACCCTCGTGCTGGCGGTAGCTGAAGCCGTAGCGGGCGGCTTGTAATGGTGGACGACATCAAGAATGCCGGTGATGCGGTCAGCCTGAGCGTCGTGATCGGCGCGACCATGGATGTTCTGCCTTCCATCGCGCTCGTCCTAACCGTCATCTGGACCGGGATGCGAATTGTGGAGGGCAGCTATAAATTCTACAAGTGGACGAAAGCCAGCCGCGATTAGGGAACAGAAGCGCCAACGATGCCAATGGGTTCGATCCACGACGAAACCGGCTGGCTCAACGAGCAAGATGGTCAGCTTATTCTTCGCCGTGATGAAGGCGGTCGCTGGCGTCTGGACGTAGGATTCTGGCTCTGGCGGAAATCGCGCAAGCTGGTCGGTAGGCGGGTCCGTGTTCAGGGCGTAAGAAGCGCATTCGACCTGCTTGACGTCCAGAAGCTGGAGGCCATCTGATCCCCGGCTTCCCGGCGATCAGAATGTCCCCTTATACAAGCCGTTTGGATATTTCCTCAGTTCAGCATGGCGCGCGCCATGACCCTCGATGATGACCGCGCCGATAAGTTGGCCGTCCGGGGACCACTCCAACGCAACGCACATTTCAGACGCGACAGGTGCCTTGCGCGCATAGCTGTCTTCATGGCCGTAAACTGCGCTCATCTGGAACATGCCCGCGTGGTCTCGAACCCCCTGCGCTGAACGATAAGCCGGATACACCTCGTCGTTCAGCATCTTCCGGTATGCGTCGTTGTCGAAGCCATCGCCCATCAGCCGCTCCATGGTCCAATCATAATCACCGAAGACCAATCGGAACTTGTCGCTTCCCACGTCGAGATTGCCCGTCGCGGTCATCTTGCCCTTGGTCTCCTTGATCCAGATGCTCACTTGGGCGCGGGTGCCGCCCGTTCCCTTCGACTGAACCACCTTCTCTCCTTCATGTTCTGGCATGGGAGGAGGCTCAGTGCCGTCATGGACATCTGGCGAGATAACCCATGGAGTCCTGGCTTCATCAGGAAACTGCGGCGAAGCAGCAATCATGTCAGGCTCATGATTCATTTCATTTCTTTTCATTTCATTGAGCCACCAAAACTCCAGCTCTTCTGCGAGTTTGCGGGGCATTTTCGCGGATCGCTCGCGGATCGCCTGCGGATCGCTCGCGGATAGGATGCGGATGAGCAGCGGATAGGCTTCAACGAGGTCGTTTTCCATCCGCGAGCGATCCGCATCCAATCCGCATTCCATCCGTATCGCGGAATCATCTGTGGTGCCCTGACGCTTCCTCAAGTGATCCAGACTTGGTAGCTGATTCCAGCCTTTGGCCCTCGCATGGGTCTGCTGGTTTCGGGTCAGGTAAACTGGCCCCTCTACGGTAAAGTCGCGAGGACCGATGCGGGCGCGGATATTGGTGATGAAGCCATGGAGGACACTGCCGTCGATGCCTTTGGCGGACATCAGGCCGTCGATCACCCTTCGCATGACGTGGTAGGTTTTCTGGTCGTCCAGAGGCTTAAACTCTCCCGTTCCGATGGTCGCCAGAATGCCGTTGATGAGGTCGAACCATTTGGGTGCCTTGCTGCTCATGCCGCACCCCCAACCGAGTGAAGGAGGGCGAGGGCAGCGACGCCGCGATGCTCGAATTCGAACCGCACTGGACCACTTGTCCACTCGCGCTTGCGATAACCCCGATATTCCACGCGAAACATGGTGACCATTCCAGGGCAGTAGTGGGTGCGAATGTAGTCGACGATCCGATTGTGTTCGTCAGAGCCATATTCGCAATCAATGACAGCAAAGCCGTCACGTCCGCTCGCTAGAGGGTCATACTGGTAAAGACCATCGATCCACTGATCGAAATGGCTTCTGCGGTGATGCTTATCGGAAGACTGATTATTATTCATTGTTTGACCTTAGATAGGATGACCCGCTTTCGCGGGCTGGAGTTGCGAAAGCGGGCCAAGGTCATCTATCTAAGAATGCTCAGGGGTAACCGCTGCGAGCGCAGCAGTTCCAGCCCCTGTGCTCGTATATGTATTTATGCTCTTGGCTCATTTATCGCATTATTGATCTGGTGCTTTGGAGTCGTGAACCAGCTATCATGGCATTGGTAGCAGTGCCCACGCCCCCTCTTAGCATCTTAGCCGTAGCTGTCTGTTACCTTAGGAAAGGTCTGCTCGAATTCGAGAGCGTCCGCCTCATGTTCAAACAGAGCAGATACGTGAACCAGATATGCCGAGTAGTCGTGGCACACCAACTGAACATCAACGCTGCGAAATTCGATGTCAGGTTCGATACCCTTATCCTTGAACCACTTCTCGATATGCTCATCGAGTTCGTAGTCGTCAGGCACCAATTGGTCGACTTCCTCTCCGCTCAGACCCGGCCAATGCTCCATCCAGGTCACGTGAAACTCTACTTTATACGACATACGTGTCTCCTTCTCGAACGCCACCGTTGGGTTCGATCTGTGGTTTGATGACGGTGGCTGCTGGGGGTGGAGCCGTAGGCCGGGCGGGCGTGAACGCTTGCCTTCCCGATCCTATGGCCCCTACTCAGGATCGAGTTGCGCCAATGGATACGCCGCGATCCTGAGTATCTGTGCGCCTCACAAGGTGAGGAACAACTTGGCGTAGCTACGGGCGTAGCTCACGGGATCCGGCTGTTGGAAAATCGAGCGCAGCACCTCGTAGGCGCGGATAATCCGCGTCGGCGCGATCTGCTGGGCGAAAACGCTCGGCATCTCCAAGATGGAATTGGCCTCATCAATTGCCGCCAACGTCGCATCGAGATTGTGATGGACGATGATAGCTTCGGCGAGGGTATCCCACGCACTGCTCTTTCCCGGGTTGGGATGGGCGCAGAGTTCGCCGATGGTAAGGCGCTCGCTGATCCGACTGCTTTTGATGGGCAGGCTTCGCGGATCAGACGGCGAATGATCCGTGTGGGTTGGCGTCTGGAAGCTCGTCATCACAAAGTCACCGGGCACGGTGCCGCGATCCTTGGTTATACGCGGCCGTCCGACAAGCCTTCCGAACGCCATCTGCTGTGAAGGGTTGGACGTGTCGAAGGTGATCTGGAAACCGGCCTCCCCCGGCAGTTCGCGAAAGGACTTCTGGATCGCCGACAGCATGACGGCATGGGTGAGCGTGCTACACCCTAGAACGTGAAGCCGATTGCGGTCGCCCATGAGGCCAGCAGCGCGAAGGCGGACGAGCAGTTCGACCAGCCAGACGTAATTGTCCCGCATGTCGCCACCCACCGCCCAGCCATCGAATGGATGGGCCATGATGGCAGTGAGCCATGCGATTGCCTCCTTGCGATCCCGCCCCTGCGCGACCGACAAGAACCGCGTCTGCCCGGTGCGATGCCGCTGGAAGAAGGCATTGTTGGCGAGCGTCGTGTTCAGGCAGTCACCGAATGTCGGGAAAAGGGGATTGCCCTTCGCGATGGCCATGGTGGGAATGTCGAGCGTCATCGCTTCGTTGGTATTCGCCTCCAGCCACGCGAGGGCTTGAGCGCGGGTGGCGTTGCCCTGCCAGAGCGAGGCATTGCTGATGAGCTGGAAGCCGCCGCTATCGCCAAGGATCGTCACGCCAGGCCGAGTATGCTGGAAGATGCCCTTGGGGGTGCTGCCGCCGATGAACTGGCCGTAGCTCAACAGTGCCCGATCGGTGACAAAGAACGGGTTCGCGGGATCGAGAAAATCCAGATCAGCCGGGGTCGATATACAGGCCGGTAGATTTCCGGCGCGCACCTGCGACGTAGTCTTGAGCGGCATGGTGTGGGTCGCTTTTTGACCCGCGATGAGATAGATGGCGCGGCCCTGCTGGCGCGCACGATAGTCGATATTCATGATGATGCTCCGGGATGGTGCCCCGCGACGGCAGAACCTTCGCGGGACAGCAGGATCAGGCGGCCAAGGCGTCGGCAGGCGCTGCGTTGGTGACAGGAGCATCCTTCACCAGCTTGGGAAGTGCCTGCACACGTTCCAGCAGCTTACGGCTTCGCGTATCCCGGCCCTTTTCCAGCGTCTGGATATGAACGCGGAAGGTCGCGACCGCCGTCATAACAGCCAGCGCCAACATGCCTTCTGGATCGACCTCCACCGACAGGTCGCCCTCCAGTGAGAGCAACGTGGGCAGCGAAGCCAACAAGTCGCTCGACATCACCCGCACCTCGACCTTCCCAGTCGTGTCGGCAGCCAGCGAAACGGTTTGTCCGTCACCATGCTTGATGCCGAACGTGCCGTCGGAGATCGTCACCGCAACCTGCCGCTCCTTGGCCTGCTTCTTCACCAGCACCGCCAGATGGTCAGCCTTCAGCTTGGCAAGAGATTCAGCGCCGAGTGATGCCGTGGCGGCAGGCTTGAACGCCTTGCTGACCTTATGCGTCCAGTTTTTGCCGAACTCGGTCAGCTTTGGGAAAGCCAACTGCCCGTTGAGCGCAGACTTGCTCTTATGGGCGAACTTCACGCGGATACGGTCGTCATTGCTAACGGACGAAATACCATCCTTGCCACCATATCCCGCGCAGAGGGCTGGCTTGGCCAGACGTTCGAGCATCGTGTTGCGGGTCTTCTTGTCCATGAAGCGAGGCAGGCGGCTGTTCGCCTTCGTGTCCACGTCACCATTCGGCTCGATAGTGAGGACGCGGGTATCGTCCATGCGGGCGTTAGCGACCGACAAGGTGCTGCCGTTGAGCAGGTAAACCGCATAGGCCGCAAGAACCTCGGTGGACGGGTTCAGCTTGTCGTCCGGTGCCAGCGCCCGCTTTGGCTCGCTGCTGCGCTCAATGTCGGGAATGATGGCCGGCGCGACGGTCATTGCCTGATGCCAGAACAGCGCAGTGGACGAAGCATCCTCCATGCCCGTCGAACGATACTCGGTCATCTCTGCGACAACCGCAGGGGCGGCGTTGGGGCATGGGAGGAAGATGGTATTCGTGCCGTCAAAATGGGCGACACAGAGCATGGATGCGCTGGGAAGGATGCTGGGGATGGCGGCTCCCTTGACCTTCACCGTGCTGGCGCTCTCAAGCGCACTGCTGATGATGCTGATAGCCTCAGGCTCTATGGCCTCTTCTGGCGCGGGTCGGACGAGCGCAGCCAGCTTGGCAGCCATACCGGCCTGCTGCCCGAATTGCCCCAGATAGAGCTTGAGGAAATCGGCGTCCGACATGGCCGCGAAGTTATGCTCGTCCTTGACCCGGTTCATGTAGTCCACAGACTTCATGAAGGGCGCTACTTTGTTGGTGCGATCCTTCTTTTCAGCCGCAGTTCCGCTGAGCGTGATGTTGATGCCAAGCGCGAACTGAACAGGGATATGGAGGGAGTTGGCCGAATTGGATGCGTAACCGCTGTCCTCGGCATGGCGCTTCACGTTGGCGATGCCGTTCGTGGCAAGGAATTTCCAGACACGGAGCGTGATGAGGCCGCGACGTTCGCGAGCGCTATGCTCGTCGGTGAACAAGGCTACCATATCGCGGGCAATCGCTTGCTGGTCAGAAAGCGCACTGCTGCTCAAGGCATGAATGGAAGTGTCGGCGGTGCCGAGATCGAGAGAATTGGTCACGGTTTGCCCTTTCGTGGCAAACGCGCAGACGCTGTGGGGAGATCGCAAGACTGGACATACGGAACCCACCACGCCTGAGCGTTGGTTTTTCAGGTTCCGACCGAGGCGGGTTGCCAGCAGGGACACGCACCGAAGTTAACGTGCCAGTCTTGTTGCTCTGGCGGCCCTTCCATTCCACCGCGCGAGTGGAACTTCCGTTTCGTGTCCAGCGTGCTACCGTTGCGCTACCAGCGCAGGCAACCAATCGGGTGATGGCTGAAAGCCCCGGACTGATTACCCCGAAAGCAAAAGCACCTTGGTGCCTCTTTAAGGGGACAGGCCCATCCGACAATGACGCTTGCGGATGATCTCGATGGGCTGATTTCTACCGCACAAGATAACAATGTCAACATCTAATTTGATAGTTCTGACATTTTTTACAAACACGATTTTATAACTCTTGTCCTGCCGTAACCGTCACCACGATCTAAACTCTAGATCATGCTTGCACTTACGCACTTATGCCATAACAGCTCGATTCTACCGAAACCTGATAACTACCAATGATAGCAGACACACTGCCAATTGATTGGAGAGATCGGAATGGACAACCCAACGCTGACCATCAGCCTATTCAAGCTGAGAACGAGAAGGGCGCTCGTCAAACATAGCTATACCGCAGCCGTCTACAGCGACACGCTCGAAAGCATGGGTCACGCGATAGCCGAAGAGATCAAACACCAAGCCATGCACGGCGGCTTCTACTGGTCCTTCGCACGATACAAACGGAATCACCTCAAGGCCGACATCCAGGAAATGACAGCGATCATGCTAGAATATCCGTATGCCTGCCGCGCCGCCCTCATGGCTGCGCTCGATGAATGCCCCTACGTCCATTACGTCATTCACGCTCAAGACGAGATCAACACCAAGCGCCCCGAAGAACGCCTCGTCATCGCATTCCCCCTCGCAAAGCCGATCACCAGTCCGAGGGACTACACGCGCATCGCCGCCCTGCTGTCAGAGCAGCTTGGCATCGGCGATCACACGCGGGGTGACTTTTCATCCACCTTCCTGTTTGCACCATTCGTCGGTGTATGCTCGACGCCCAAGGTCGTCCTCAATGACCTCGACCGCGAGTTTTTAGACCCTGCCGAGTTTATCGAAGAGCATCGCGGCACATGGACTGATGCCCGCGCCCTACAGCTTGATGCGGTCCCGGCCCAGCAACTGCCTAACGCATTTCACGACAGCGGCCTGTTCGTATTCGAGAATGGCGGTGCCTTATGATCGAACTAACCGCGACACCGATCCCCGCCGACGAAGCCAGGACCATTATGGAGGCCGATGCCGCCGCGCTTCTCAGTGCCGACTTGCGCTGTCCTTTAGCCCGCAGAATCATTGAGGCGCTGGCGTTACTCGAGATTGCGATTGAAGCCCTTAGGCCTGATCCAAGGTGATGAAATATAAGTCATCATGCAGGCAATGGACATTGCTGGCGAGTCGATTTCATGCGACATAGCCGACGCCGCATTTGGGGAAACGCGGCAGGGGGAATTGAACAGCAATGAACAGAATACTGAAGGGCCTGATTGCGGCTTCGCTTGCTTGCTCTGCACCAGCGTTCGCGGATGAATACTTCGCCGTCACGCCGTCTGGCGCAACTGAAATGCTTTTTGGCGAGCAATCTGCCGAGGTAGTGGGAAAGCTCTCCGCAAAATGTATCGATGCAGGATGGAGCGTCACGTCATCCACAGGGACCGAGGTTGTTTGCGAAGCCCCAATGAACTTCGGCCAGTCGCTAATGGGCACACTCCTGATGGGCAACAGCTACTCCACTCCGCCCCGGCGATTTTTCAAATACATGGTTTCTACCGTCTCGGGTATCTCTCGGGTTCAAGCCTCCGGCTGGATGGAACTGCAAATGGCGTTTGGTCAAATGCGCCGCACCGATTTTGCCGGGCCTGAATTCCACAACAGCGCAATGAATTTCCTCGCCGCCGCAGGGGGGAAGTTGCCAAAGGGAACGACATTTCCAAATCATGCTGTATTGGGCGTCGGTTTCGAACCCGTCACGCTGGGTAAGGCTACCCAAATGCGTGTAACTTCCATTCAGGATGGATCAGCGGCAGCAGCGGCCGGAATTCAAGTTGGTGATATCGTGACGTCCATAGCGCAGAAACGCTTGAAAGGAGGCGACGATATTCTGGATGCGACGGCCAAGGCGGCAAAAAATCCCACCTACCCTATCGAATTGCTTCGCGGAGGGAAGGCGATCAAGCTGACGATGAACCGCGCATTCCGGCCTACCTATGAGGAAACCGTAGTGGCACAAGCCGCTGCGCCCGTAGCCGTAGCCGTCACTAATACGCAGCCCATATCCATCGCCGATGAGCTATCTAAATTGGCGAAGCTAAAAACCGATGGGCTGATTACTCAGGCTGAGTTCGATGACCAGAAAGCCAAATTGCTGGCGCGATGAGCCGCTACTGGACCATCATCTTGCTTGAAGAAAATGGCTGCGCCATGGCACAGGCACCAGCATAATCAGTGGATAGCCACTCGTCATATTGCGCTGGATTAAGGATTACCGGCATGGCCTTGGGGTGGAGTGGCGCGACCAGTTCGTTCGGCTCGCATGTCAGAAAGGCATAAACCGGCCCATATTCGCTTTGCCGCCAAATGCCGGCAAATGCCGCAAGAGGCTGGTCCACGACGCTAAACCACCATTCCTCACGCCCCTGCCCTATCTTCGGCTCGGCAAAAGTGGAGAACGGAACAAGGCACCGCTGTGCCGGATTGGCGAGCATGGACTTCCAGAAATTGCTTGAGAGGTTCCTGACGTTGGTGACGCGCTTCTCCAGCATCTTGGTCGCGCCCTTGACCATCGTAGGGACGCCCCACGCCATCACATCGGATCGGACCACCCCATCATCCTTGCGGACGATCATCCCAGCGCGCTTGGGGTAAACATCGGTCGCGAACTCGGCGTTCGGCTGTCGAATGTCCCAGCCGATATACTCCCGCCAACTAGAGAGCATTTCAGGGTTGTTCCGATAGTGATTGCACATCGCCTAATCGATCCTCGGCAACCGTTCCGTATCGGCAACGCCCTCGTTCGCGACCCGGATGCGAGGTCGACTCACGCAACGCTGCTTTGAGAATGTCTCTGGCAGATAGCGCGTGACGTTCTCTTCGGGTCCGTTGTAGGCAACTTCGCCTGTCCCGTTCTCGAAATCCAAGCAGAAAAATAGCAGGTGGTCAGCTCGTGTTTTCGTCTGCCGAAACGCTGGCCCGGCTTTTGTGCCGGTAGCTTTCACTTGGACAGTTCGGCCATCCGGAGCGTGCCCATCTATCCCCTCGGTAGATTCGGTTTCCACGAGGCGCACACCGAACAACTCCGCCGCCAATGCCTCGCCGATGTCGCCAACCAGATTACCATCTAAGGTGAAGCGAAGGTCGACTTGGCTACCCTGCTTCCTTAGAATATCGCCATAATATGAGCGCAGCGCATTTCGTGCGGCGAGCAAATCTGCAATCGCGGTTGGGAGCGAGAATTTATCCATCATAAAACCGTATCTATGCGTAAGCGTACGGCCTCGGGC
>NZ_DJDV01000006.1:0-2512 GCF_002431195.1 Sphingobium sp. UBA5915
TGAGAACGGCGGTGAGAAAGTCGGCCACGGTAGCGGCGGGGTGACCCTGCTGCGGGCGGCGTAAAAGCCGTCCACCTTTACCCTTTCTGGCGGCAGGGAGGGCGGGAGGATTTTCACCGTGGATTTGTATCGCAAGGTGCGACTGGCCTGTGCCGAGGGGATGAGCCAGCGCGAAGCTGCGCGTCATTTCAACGTCTCGCGTGACAGCGTCAGCAAGATGATGGCGTTCTCGGTTCCGCCGGGATACCGGCGAACGGCACCCGTGAAGCGGCCGAAGCTGGATGCCTTCACCGGGATCATCGACGGCTGGCTTGAGGGCGACCGCGAGGTCCATCGCAAGCAGCGGCACACGGCGAAGCGGGTATTCGAGCGGCTTCGCGACGAGCATGGCTTCAGCGGTGGCTACACGATCGTGAAGGATTACATGCGGGAGCGCGTGCGGCGCGGCCGGGAGATGTTCGTGCCGCTCGCACATTCACCGGGACATGCCCAAGCCGACTTTGGCGAGGCGGTGGTCATCATAGGCGGTGTCGAGCAGAAGGCGCATTTCTTCGTCATGGACCTGCCGCACAGCGATGCCTGCTTCGTGCGTGCTTATCCCGCGGCGACAGCGGAAGCCTGGGTCGACGGCCACGTCCACGCCTTCGCGTTCTTCGGCAAGTTGCCCGCGTCGGTCCTCTACGACAACGACCGCTGCCTTGTTGCGAAGATCCTGCCGGACGGAACGCGTCAGAGGGCCACGCTCTTCAGCGGGTTCCTGTCGCATTACCTGTTCCGCGACCGCTACGGCCGCCCCGGCAAGGGCAACGACAAGGGCAACGCGGAGGGCCTGGTTGGCTACTCCCGCCGCAACTTCATGGTGCCGATCCCGCGGTTCGCGACCTGGGACGCGTTCAATGGTTACCTGGAGGACCAGTGTCTCAAGCGTCAGGCGGATGTCCTGCGGGGCCAGTCCGAGACCATCGGAGAACGGCTCGCGCGGGATCTGGCCGCGATGTCCGACCTGCCGGCCGCGCCGTTCGATGCCTGCGATCAGACCGCCGGACGGGTCAGCTCCCAGGCACTGGTGCGCTACAAGACGAACGATTACTCGGTGCCGGTCGCTTACGGCCACCGCGACGTCTGGATCAGGGGCTATGTCGACGAGGTCGTGATCGGCTGCGGTGGCGAGATCATCGCACGTCATCCGCGCTGCTACGACCGCGAGGACATGGTCTTCGATCCGATCCATTATCTTCCGCTGATCGAGAGGAAGATCAACGCCTTTGATCAGGCAGCGCCCTTGGCTGAATGGGATCTGCCGCCGGAGTTCGCAACCCTGCGCCGCCTGATGGAGGCGCGGATGATCAAGGCGGGACGCCGGGAATATGTGCAGGTCTTGCGCCTGCTGGAGACCTTCGACATCGACGATCTCCATGCCGCCGTGAAGAAGGCCCTGCAGTTGGGGACGGTCGGCTTCGATGCCGTGAAGCACCTCGTTCTCTGTCATGTCGAGAAACGGCCGCCGAAGTTGGACCTCGATGTCTATCCCTACCTGCCGCGCGCTAATGTCGGGACCACGTCGGCGGCCAGCTACATGTCCCTGCTATCGGGGGATGCGGCATGACCGACACCCCGAAGATCCTGCTCGCGGATCATCTGAAGACGCTGAAGCTGCCTACCTTCCTGCGGGAGTATGAGAAGCTGGGCCGTCAGTGCGCTGCCGAGGGGCTGGACCATGTCCAGTTCCTGGCGCGCCTCGTCGAGTTGGAACTGATCGACCGCGAGCGGCGGATGGTCGAGCGCCGCATCAAGGCCGCGAAGTTCCCGGCCACCAAGAGCCTCGACAGCTTCGACTTCAAAGCCCTTCCCAAGCTGAACAAGATGCAGGTGCTGGAACTCGCCCGCTGCGAATGGATCGACCGGCGCGAGAACGTCATCGCCTTGGGACCCAGCGGCACTGGCAAGACCCATGTTGCCCTCGGGCTGGGGCTCGCCGCGTGTCAGAAGGGGCTGTCGGTCAGCTTCATCACCGCCGCCGCGCTGGTCAACGAACTGATGGAGGCCCGCGACGAACGCCGCCTGCTGCGCCTGCAAAAGCAGCTGACCGCTGTCAAGCTGCTCATCATCGACGAGTTGGGCTTCGTGCCGCTCTCCAAGACCGGTGCCGAGCTTCTGTTCGAAGTGATCTCGCAGCGCTATGAGCGCGGCGCCATGCTGATCACCAGCAACCTGCCATTCGACGAATGGACTGAAACCTTCGGCACCGAGCGCCTGACCGGTGCCCTCCTCGACAGGCTGACGCACCACGTCAACATCCTCGAGATGAACGGCGACAGCTATCGGCTCGGCCAAAGTCGCGCCCGAAAGGCCGAAGTCCCAACCTGATCATCCGTCCAGGATTGGCCCTGCGGGCCAATGCGCCATGGCACGCGCCAGCTATGTGGCAAGCGCGCGCGCCATGGCGCATTAGCGCCCGCCACTGGCCTGGTTTTACGCCGCCACGTGGCCGGTTTTTACTCCGCCGTTGACA
>NZ_DJDV01000119.1:0-14361 GCF_002431195.1 Sphingobium sp. UBA5915
GATCGGGATAGCCGAACAGCGCGCCGATGCCGCCCAATATGCCGTTGGCGAGCGCCACAAGCGCCACGAAGGCCAGCACCATCGCGCCGACCGCGACGGCGAGCTTGACACCTGTCTGCGCCCCTTGCGCGGCGGCCATGATGATGTTGGCGGGGCGTTCCTCATCATGGGTGGCAGGCGGCATGGGCTCGCCCGGCGTCGTTTCGCTCATAAGCGCGGCCGGGCCGGCGCCGCTCATCCGCGCATCGGGCAGCGGCAGATCATGATGCGACCCCAGCGGCAGTTCAGGTTCGCGTTCAGGCTCATCGGGCATGATGATCTTGGCCATCAGCAAGCCGCCGGGCGCAGCCATGAAGCTGGCGGCAAGCAGATAGTCGATCCGGATCCCCATGGAGGCATAGGCGGCCAGAATGGTGCCGGCGACCCCCGCCATGCCGCTGGTCATCACCGCAAACAGCTGCGCGGGGTTGAGCGCGGCGAGATAAGGGCGGATCACCAGCGGGCTTTCGCTCTGGCCGACGAAGATATTGGCCGCCGCGCACAGGCTTTCGACCTTGGAGACGCCCGTCACCTTTTCAATCGCGCCGCCGACCCAGCGGACGACGAACTGCATGATGCCCAGATAATAGAGGATCGACACCAGACTGGCGAAGAAGATGATGACCGGCAGCGCGGCGATCGCGAAGCTCGCGCCGCCGATATCGGGACGGGCGAGCGGCCCGAAGATGAAATCGGTGCCCGCCTGCGCATAGCCGAGCAGGTTCGACACACCCCGCGACATGCCCGCGATGATCGCGCGGCCAGCCGGTACGTAGAGCACCAGCAGCGCGATCCCCGCCTGCAACAGGAAGGCCGCGCCCACCACGCGCGGACGAATGGCGCGGCGGTTGGATGAAAGGGCGAAGGCGATGGCGAGAATGAGGACGATGCCGGCGAGGCCGATGAGAAGATGCATGAAGCGCTTTCGCGGGAATAGGGCAAACGCCACCGACTATATGGAGAGCGGCGCGCGGAAGCCAGCCTTTTGGGCGCTTGCTATGCCGAAGTGGCATCCTCCCCGCCAAAGGCGATCGACAGCCATGAGGTCATCGCGTCCACCGCCAACGGCGTCAGGCGCATGATCCGGCGGCGTTGGCCACGGGGCGACAGACTATGTTCGGCCAGCAGGCCGCGCCGTTCCAATATGCCGACATGATTGAGCATGACATTCATCGACAGGCGCAGCGTTTCGGTGAGCTGTTCCAGTGTCATCGTGCGATCTTCCAGTTCCGCCTGGAAGAGGGCCAGCAGCAGGTCCCAAGCCGGGTCGGCGAACAGCCCCTGACCAAAGAGCATCGAGCGCGCCCGCCGCGCCTCGACATAGCGCGCGAGCATGGTGAAGCCATCGCCATCCTGCCCGTCGAGAACCGGTGGTTCTTCCTGCAACGCATGAAAACGGGTGAGGCAGCGTTGCAGCGCGACCACCAGATCGACGGCCTGCTGGCTGGGCATCGCGCGTTCAGGCGGCATATGCGCGGTCATGGCGGGCCTTTCGGTCGAGTTCGATGCCGATGATGGTGAAAAGCAGGAGCGGGATGACCCAGACCGTGCTGAGGCCGGCGTAGATGCGGTCGGAAAAATTGCTGAGAAGCAGCGTCACACAGTGGGTGAGCACCGTCAGAAACTGACTGGCTGCGGCCCAGATCGGCCAATAGCAGGTCGCCCGGAGCATCAGCCACACCAGGCCAGCCAGCAACAATATGTCGACCATGGCCAACCAGAATTGCGTGGCATGCCAGGATCCGGCCAACTGTGCCGGAATGGTGAGCACCACGCTGGAAAGGAACAATCCGACAAACCATCGCCCTTCCCGGCCGCCAAATATGGCCGCGAAGAGGCAGGCCATCACGGTCAGGAGCCAAAAGGAAGCCGCCAGCATTCGAATCTCCGTTTGTGAGAGGGGTCAAACATCCGGTCGAACGCCAGCGACTTCCCGCCCGGTCAGGCGACCAGGGTCAGGTGATGCGCGGTTTCGCGCTTGTCTTCTTCCTGCTCGAGGCCGATCGGGCAACCGACGGACGTCACGGGAATGGCGCTATGTTCAAGGCAGCGGGTGAGCAGTGCGGTGGCGCGGATCATGTCTCCGCGGCCCTCGATGATCTTGGTCGCGCTTTCGTGAATCTGCTTAAGAATGCGCTGACTTTCGCTCGCCGTGAGGCCTGACCCCTGGGAAGCGGCAAGAAAGGCAGTGGTCAGTTGGGCGGCATCGACAAGCGCGGTATCCAGCGCAGCGAAGGCCTGACGGGTCTGGGCGGCGACAGCCTGTGTCTTGACGGGGTCGAGGTTCAGCACAAGTCTTCTCCTTCGCACACGCCAAGTGAAGCGGTGCGTTCTATCAGCAGGGCATTTCAGGAAAGATCAGGCCAACAGCCGGAACGCTCCGGCGAGCAACAGCAGCAAAGCGACGACGCCGACACCGGTCAAAATAGCGGCCCGGACCATCGCCAATATGCGGCCATCGATACTCAGTTCATTGGTCGATCCCCCTAGCGGCGGGCCGAAGGCGAGGATGCGTCGCAAGAGCGTTCTGGGCTGCTGCTCATCATCCGGCCTGTCCGGCTGAGCACTGGATGACGCAGGTTCGGGATCGGAGGCAAGCGGTTGCGATTGATATATCAATGGCTGATATGTGCCGTTCTGGGGCGATGGTTGTTCAGCCGAAACGAAAAGGCGCGCCGCTTCCTTGCGCGAAGGCACGTTGAATTTGCGCAAACTGGTGCGCACGCGCTGATCGACCGTATGCTCGGACACATGCAGCTGCCGCGCGATTTCCTTGGAGTTGAAGCCCTGCGCGACAAGGCGCAGACACTGCTTTTCTCCCTCGCTCAAGGCTGGCAGGGTCTCCGCCACTCCGTCTTTCCTCCTGCGTGCGGCCATGGTGCCCAACGATCATTGGCGATCATAGCACCCGTCACGCAACTTGCTTGCAAAAGCATCGGTTACGATTCGGTTCGCTCTAGGGCGCAAAGATGACATGACAGGGCAAGCCGACGCAAATGCGCGCGGCCATGCGTCCCCTGACCTGTCCCATTTTGAGTCGCGCCGTAAAAATGAAGGGGCCGGCACCTTGCGGCGCCGGCCCCTTCGAAAATCAATCGCCGATCAGGCGGCCGCCTTCGCCCGGCTCATGCGCTTGCGCTCATTGGGATCGAGATAGCGCTTGCGCAGGCGGATGGTCTTGGGCGTCACTTCGACCATTTCATCATCGTCGATATAGGCGATGGCCTGTTCCAGCGTCATCTTCTTGGGCGGGGTCAGGCGGATCGAGTCATCCTTGCCGCTGGCGCGGAAGTTGGTGAGCGCCTTCGACTTCATCGGGTTGACTTCAAGATCTTCGGGCTTGGCGTTCTCGCCGATGATCATGCCTTCATAGAGGGCTTCGCCCACGCCCACGAACAGGATTCCGCGTTCTTCCAGCGGACCCAGGGCATAGGCATTGGCTTCGCCCGCGCCGTTCGAAATGAGGACGCCGTTCTTGCGCCCTTCAATCTTGCCCTTGTGCGGGCCATATTTTTCGAACAGCCGGTTCATGATGCCCGTGCCGCGCGTGTCGGACAGGAATTCGCCATGATAGCCGATCAGGCCGCGCGACGGCGCAGAGAAGGTAATGCGGGTCTTGCCGCCACCCGAGGGGCGCATGTCGGTCATTTCCGCTTTGCGGATGTTCATCTTGTCGACGACCGTGCCGGAAAATTCATCATCCACGTCGATGACGACGGTTTCATACGGTTCGGTCTTGCCGCCGTTTTCGTCTTCGCCAAACAGCACGCGGGGACGGCTGATCCCTAGTTCGAACCCTTCGCGACGCATGGTTTCGATGAGAACGCCCAGCTGAAGTTCGCCACGGCCGGCGACTTCGAAACTGTCCTTGTCTTCCGATTCGGTGACCTTGATCGCGACGTTGGATTCCGCTTCGCGGGCCAGGCGATCGCGGATCATGCGGCTCGTCACCTTGCTGCCCTCACGACCGGCCATCGGCGAATCATTGACGGCAAAGCGCATCGACAGCGTCGGCGGGTCGATCGGCTGCGCCTTGATCGGCTCGCTGACCTGCGGGTCGGCGATGGTGTTGGCGACGGTCGCGACGGTGAGGCCAGCCAGCGAGATGATGTCGCCCGCCTTGGCTTCGTCCACCGGCACGCGGTCCAGGCCGCGGAAGGACAGGATCTTCGACGCGCGGCCGGTTTCGATCACGTTACCGTCCACATCGAGCGCGTGGATCGGCTGGTTGACCTTGAGCGTGCCCGACTGGACGCGGCCGGTCAGGATACGACCCAGGAAATTGTCGCGGTCGAGCAGCGTCACGAGGAAGCTGAACGGCGCATCCTCGTCCAGCGCCGGCGGCGGTACATGATCGACGATCTTCTGGAACATTGGCTCCAGCGTGCCTTCGCGGCGCTGCGGGTCTTCGCTGGCATAGCCGTTGCGGCCCGACGCGTAGAGGACCGGGAAGTCGAGCTGTTCGTCATTGGCGTCCAGCGTCACGAACAGGTCGAATACTTCGTCCAGCACTTCCTGGATGCGCTCGTCGGGGCGGTCGACCTTGTTGACGACGACGATGGGCTTCAAGCCCAGCGCCAGCGCCTTGCCGGTCACGAACTTGGTCTGGGGCATCGCGCCTTCCGACGAATCGACCAGCAGGATGACGCCGTCGACCATCGAGAGGATGCGTTCCACCTCACCGCCGAAGTCGGCGTGGCCGGGGGTGTCGACGATGTTGATGCGCGTGCCGTTCCATTCGACCGAGGTGGGCTTGGCCAGAATGGTGATGCCGCGTTCCTTTTCCAGGTCGTTGGAATCCATCGCGCGTTCTTCCACGCGCTGATTGTCGCGGAAGGTGCCGGACTGGCGGAAAAGCTGATCGACGAGGGTGGTCTTGCCATGGTCGACGTGCGCGATGATGGCGATATTACGCTGGGACATGAACGGCCTTTGGGATCGGGTTTCCCGGTTCGGCACCACGCCGGGACGGGACTATCGGGCGCGCCCCTACAGGAAATGCCGCGCTGCGGCAAGGGCGGCCGCATCGGTGGAGGGATGAGACAGAATAACATGGATAGTTGCACAGCCGTATAACTGCTCTATGGAAGCAACACAGGATCGCACCACCAGAAAGGACCATTTGCCCATGCGGCTGCCTATCTCCCTGACTCTTGTTTCTCTGGCTGCGCTGGCTTCTCCCGCGCTGGCGCAGAAGGACGCGCCCGACGCGCAGAAGCAGCATGCCGAAAAGGTCGCCGAGGCGGTCGCGGCCAATTGGGCCAGCGCGCCGGTCGAGGAAGTGACGCAAAGCGGCAAGGGGACGGCGCGGGTGGATGGCAAGAGCATCGCCTATACCCAGACGGCGGGCACGCTGACCATCCGCGATGAACAGGGCAAGCCGATGGGGAGCATGTTCTATACCGCCTATACCGCGGCCGGAAAGAACCGCCCCGTTACTTTCTTCTATAATGGCGGCCCGGGGTCTTCGTCGCTCTGGCTGCGCATGGGAAGCTTCGCGCCGATGCATGTGCGCACCACCGACCCGCAGGCGGTCAAGCCCGCGCCGTTTGACGTCGGTCCCAATAATGACAGCCTGATCGGCAGCACCGACATGGTATTCCTGGACGCGATCGGGGCGGGCTATTCGCGCCCGATTGGCGACGCCAAGGGTTCGGACTTCTACGGCGTGGATCAGGATGTGGACGCCTTTGCCAAGGCGATCATCCGCTACACGACCAAGAATGGCCGCTGGGGCGACCCCAAATATATTTTCGGAGAAAGTTATGGCACGACCCGGTCGGGTGCGCTGGCCTATCAGCTGGAGGATCGCGGCCTGGCGCTGAACGGCGTGGTGCTGCTGTCATCGATCATGAATTACGGCATCCGCCAGTCGGGCTTCGACACCATCCATATCGGCTATCTGCCAAGCTATGCCGCCACCGCCTGGTATCATAACAAGGTGCCCGGCGGCCGCCCCGGCAGCCTGGAGGCATTTGTCGAGGAAGCGCGGCAATTCGCCAATGGCCCCTATGCCACCGCGCTGCTGAAAGGATCCGACATCACGCCGCAGGAGACGGACGAGATCGCGCGCCAGCTCAACCGCTATACCGGCCTGTCGGTCGATTATCTCAAGCGCGCGAATTTGCGCGTGAACCTGTCGCGTTTTCGCAAGGAATTGCTGCGCGACGAGCACGCGACGCTGGGGCGGTTCGACAGCCGCTATACCGGCATCGATGCCGACACGGCGGGCGAGGAACCGGAATATGACCCGTCGAGCACGGGGATCACCGGTCTCTATGTCGGCAGCTTCCTGGATCAGGTGACGCGCCAGATCGGCTACAAGACGGACTTGTCCTATCGCCTGAGCGCACGGGAGGGCGGCGATTTCAAATGGGACTGGAGCCACCAGCCGCCCGAAGGGGGCAAGCAGAACGTTGCCGACGTGACCGCCGACCTGTCGGCCGCGATGCGCACCAATCCGCATCTGCGCGTGCTGTCCCTGAACGGCTATTATGACATGGCGACGCCCTTCTTTTCGACCGAGCGCGACCTCAAGCACATGATGCTGGAGCCGCAGCTGCGCGGCAACTTGCAGTTCCGCTATTATCCGGCGGGCCACATGGTCTATCTGAATCCCGAGGCGCTGCACCAGATGCGGCTGGATATGGAGCGCTATTACGCCGAAGGGGCGCGCTGACACGCGTGGGGCGGTGGGTTTCCACCGCCCCATATTTCAATGATCGCTTGCGGCGAAGGCGCCGATGCCGGTTTCGGCGCGGACACGCTGCGCTGGGTAGCCTGCCTTGTCGATCGCCGCGCGGGGCGAGCGGTCGACTAGCGAAATGAGCCAGATAGCGAGGAAGCCGGCGGGCACCGAGACGATCGCGGCCGAACTATAGGGGAAAGGCGCGTCCCCCAGCCCGAAGGTCGTCGTCCAGACCGCCGGCGACAGCAGGGTCAGCACGAAAGCCGTGAGCAGCCCGATCGTCCCGCCCCAAGCCGCGCCGCGCGTGGTGCATCCGCTCCAGAGCAGGGACAGGATCAGCACCGGGAAATTGCCCGACGCGGCGAGCGCGAAGGCGAGGCTGACCATGAAGGCGACATTCTGCTTTTCAAAGACGAGGCCGAGCAGCACGGCAAGCGCGCCGAGCGCCAGCGTGGTGATCCGCGACACGCGCAGTTCATCGGCCGAGCTGGCCTGTCCGTGGCGCAGGACGGTGGCGTAAAGATCATGGCTGACGGCAGAGGCGGCCGAGAGCGTCAGGCCCGCGACGACAGCGAGGATCGTGGCGAAGGCGACCGCCGAAATGAAGCCGAGAAAGGCATTGCCGCCGATGGCATGCGCCAGATGGATCGCCGCCATATTGCCGCCGCCGCGCAAGGCCCCCTGCCCGTCAAGATAAGCGGCATTGGTGCCGACAAGCAGGATCGCGCCGAAGCCGATGATGAAGGTCAGGATATAGAAATAGCCGATCCAGCCGGTCGCCCAGAGCACCGACTTGCGCGCCTCCTTCGCGTCCGGGACGGTGAAGAAGCGCATCAATATGTGCGGCAGGCCCGCCGTGCCGAGCATGAGCGCAAGGCCGAAGGAGATGGCGGACACGGGGTCCTTGATGAAGCCGCCGGGCGCCATGATGGCGCGGCCCTGCTGGGCTGCCTGGTCCGCAGATGCGCCGGTGGCCAGCGCGGCCTGCGTCTTCACCTCGACGGCGCGGGCGAAGAGGGTTTCCAGGCTGAAGCCGGCCTGCGCCAGCACCATCACCGCCATGAAGCTGGCGCCGCCCAGCAGCAGCACCGCCTTGATGATCTGGACCCATGTGGTCGCCCGCATGCCGCCGAACAGGACATAGAGCATCATGAGGCCACCGACGATCACCACGGCGGCGGCATAGGGCAGGCCAAACAGCAATTTGATGAGCTGCCCCGCGCCCACCATCTGCGCGACGAGGTAGAAGCTGACGACCAGCAGCGTGCTGACCGCTGCGAAACTACGCACCGGCGGCTGGGCGAAGCGGTAGGAGGCGACATCGGCGAAGGTGTAGCGACCAAGGTTCCGCAGCCGTTCGGCCATCAGGAACAGGAGGATCGGCCAGCCGACGAGGAAGCCGGTGGAATAAATGAGGCCGTCATAGCCATCCGTGAAAATCTGCGCCGATATGCCCAGGAAGGAGGCGGCCGACATATAGTCGCCCGCCATGGCGAGGCCGTTCTGGAAACCGGTGATGCCGCCGCCCGCGGTATAGAAATCCGACGCGGTACGGGTGCGCGCGGCCGCCGCCTTGGTGATCCAGAGCGTCAGGCCGACAAAGGCGACGAACATCGCGATCGCCACCCAGTTGATGGGCTGGCGCTGCGCCTCCCCCTCCAGCGCGGCGGCGAAGGCGGGCATGGGTAGCAATAGGGCGAATGCCGCAAGCAGCTGCGCCTTCATGCGCCATGATCCCGAATTATGGCGGCCATCTGCGCATCATGATGGCGATTGGCCTGGCGCACATAGAGGCCGGTCAGCGCGATGGCGAGCAGGATGAGGCCAAGGCCGAGCGGAATGCCAAGCGAGGTGACGCCCGTCCCGAACGGCGTCGCCAGCAGCGCAGGGCGAAAGGCGATCAGCAGCAGGTAGCCGACAAAGGCGACGAAGATGACCGCCGAGAGCGTCCAGCCCAGCCGCGACCGGCGCGCCACCAGCGCTTCATAGCGTGGATCAGCCGCGACAGCCGCCACCAGCCTGTCCTGTTCGTCCTGCACCCTGCCCCCTTCCCATCATGCGGCGAGCGTCGCCATATTGCGGCCATGCTAGCCCGGCGGCGGGCGATTGCAATGGCGGGGGCGCAGGCCTTATAACAGGGGCTCGAAAAGTTGCGCAGACTTGCGACTGACTGTTTTATGCACATATAACAGCTCGTGCCGCCCTTGGGCTTATCAGGAGATGACATGGCTTCGACCGCGCCCACCGCTACCGCCGACCCGCTCAACCTGACGCCGCCCGATCCGGTGCCGGCGGTCGCGCCTGACAAGGCCGCGGGGCTGGTGCCGATCGACGAGGAGAAGAAGTCCAAGCTGGACGAGAAGGTCGACGCCTTTGTCGAGGATCTGGTCGCGCAGGACGCCAATTCGCCCGAATTCGGCAAGCGCGTGGATCAGCTCACGAATATGGGGCGCAAGGAAATCGCCGAGGCGGCCGGACACAGCAACCGCTTCCTGGACCGGCCGGTGCGCGCGATGGACAGTGACAGCAAGGTCGGCGCCGACCTGGCCGAATTGCGCCGCACGGTCGAGGATCTGGACCCTGGCAAGCGCGGCAGCCTGCTCGCGCCCAAGAAGCTGTTCGGCATCATCCCCTTCGGCAACAAGATGCGCGACTATTTCGACGGCTACAAAAGCGCGCAGGGGCATATCAATTCGATCCTGGGCAGCCTTGCCAGCGGCAAGGACACGCTGATCAAAGATAATGCCGCGATCGATGTCGAGCGGCAGAATATGTGGGCCACCATGGGTCGCCTGGAACAGATGATCCATATCAGCAAGACCATGGACGCGCGGCTGGAAGCCAAGGCGATGGACCTGGATTCCACCGATCCGGCCAAGGCCAAGGCGATCCGCGAAAGCGCGCTGTTCTACATCCGCCAGCGCACGCAGGATTTGCTGACGCAGATGGCGGTGACGGTGCAGGGCTATCTGGCGCTTGATCTGGTCAAGAAGAACAATGTCGAGCTGGTGAAGGGCGTCGACCGCGCGAGCACAACGACGGTGGCGGCGCTGCGGACTGCCGTGACGGTGGCGCAGGCGCTGGTCGGGCAACGCTTGGTGCTGGAACAGATCACCGCGCTCAACACCACGACCGCCAACATGATCGACCGGACTGGCGAACTGCTGAAAAGCCAGACCGCCCAGATCCATGAGCAGGCGGCGTCGAGCACGATCCCCATCGAGACGCTGCAACGCGCCTTCCAGAATATCTACGACACGATGGATAATATCGACACGTTCAAGATGAAGGCCCTGGAGAATATGAAGACGACAGTGAACACGCTGTCGAACGAGGTGGAAAAGTCCAAGGGCTATATCGCGCGGGCGCAGGGCCAGGCGCAGGCGGCGCAGGAGGCGCGCGTCGACAATCCGCTGCTGAGCGCGATCGAGGGGTGAGCGGGATGCGCGCTGCTTCCTTCCGTTCGGTTCGAGCCTGTCGAGAACTGTTCCCGATACGCCGTCTCGGCAGGCTCGACGGCTACTCGAACCGAACGGAAACGGGACAAGCATGAGCCGGTCCGACCGCGTGCTGGCCGATGCCGAGGCGGTGCTGCGCCGCCATAGCGAACGCGGACGCAGCCTGTCGGCGCGGGCGCGCGACCGCCGCAATGCGTCGATCATGCGGCGGCTGGGGCGCATTGGCGGCGCGATCTTCGTCATCCTGATGGGCGCGATGATCGCCGGATGGTTCCTGCCGCTGGGCACCAATGGCGTGATGATCGTGCTGGGGCTGCTGCTGATCGCGACAATGTTTTTCGCATTGCTGCCCGGCGACCGTCCGGTCAGCGCCGACACGCTGGCGCAGACCGAACTCCCCGCCCTCCCCCTCAAGACCGAAATCTGGCTGGAAACGCAGCGCAAGGCCCTGCCCGCGCCGGCCGTGACCCTGATCGACAGCATCGGCGTGCGGCTGGAGACGCTGGCGCCGCAGTTGGAGCGGCTGAATGAACAGGACCCTGCGGCTCTGGAAATCCGCCGCTTGCTGTCGGATCATCTGCCTGAGCTCGTCACCGGCTATCAGTCCATTCCCGCGCCCATGCGGCGGGAGGAACGCAATGGTCGCGTGCCCGAAAAGCAGTTGGTCGAAGGGCTGGGCGTCATCGAGGCGGAAATTGCGCGCATGACGGAAAATCTGGCCAGCGGCGACCTTGACAAGCTGGCGACGCAGAACCGGTTTCTGGAACTGAAATATCAGGAAGCCAAGGATCTGGGCCGCTAGCGCCGGCCTGATCCCGTCATGATCCACCTGACCCTCATCATCGTCGATTTCCTGACCGGGCTACTAGCGGCCGGGGCCTGGGCGCTGGCGTCGGCCGGGGGCGCGATCGCCGCGGTCGTGGGCGGCGGCTTTCTGGGATTGTCGATGGTACGGCGCTGGCGCCGGAAAAGCTGATCAGCTCTGGTGCAGGACTCGGTCCAGGACGGATGCCGGCAGCGCCGCGTCAAAATGAAGTCCGAACCGCTTGCCGCCTGACCAGACCACTCGCCCAGCGACGCCTAGACAATCCGCGTCGATCAGCACCCGATCCCCCGCCCGAAACGGCATGTCGCTATGGCATAGCGCGCCGGTCGCCGACAGATCGAGCAGATGCCCGCGCACGGATGCGCCATCGCGCCACAGGGAAACGGGTTCGAATAATTTATGGCGCGGCGCGCGTGTAGGGCCGAAGGACAGCTCTGTCCTGGGTTCACTTTGCGTCATGCTTTACCTCCCGGATGCCTACTATAACGCATCGGCAGGTACATGGGATCATCCTTTCAGCCTGATCGCCATATTAACCCTGTGATCGCTGGTTGATCGCGCAGGGGATGATGGCGGACGGATCCGGGCGCGCCACAATGCGGCGGAACCGCGCGAAATAGCCCCCAGCCGTTGGTTTGGGGATGAGTTCTTCCATGCGAAAACCCATGGTCGCCAGTTCGCACGCCAGCAGGCGCGGCGGCGTGCCGTGCTGATCGGTCGGCCGATCCGCATCGACGACGATCAATTCGCCGTCGGGCTTCAGCGCCGGGCTAAGATGCCAGAGGAAGGCGTAAGGCTCTGCAATCTCATGATACATATGGACCATCAGAATGCGATCGAAGCTGTTTTCGGGCAGGCGCGGGTCTTCGGGCGCGCCCAGCTTGACGCTGACATTGTCCCATTCCTCACGCGTAATGCGCCGCGACAGCGCCTCTATGACTTCGGGCAATATGTCTTCGGCCAGGACCCGGCCGGTGGGGCCGACCCTTTGGGCCAGGCGCACCGTATAATAGCCTTCGCCAGCGCCGATGTCGGCGACGGTCATGCCGGGACGGATGCCCGCCCGGTCCATGATGTCTTCCGCCTCATTGACGCGATCGCGCGCTTCCTCGCTGGACCAGCGGGTCGATACGATCGGCGCCACCGGGCGATCGGCGCGCGGAAAATCACGGGCGGCGACAGGGCGCTGGGACGCATTGCCGCCGCTCAACTGGTCGCAGGCGGACAGCAGGACAAGCGCGCCCGCCAGTGCCGCCCGGATCATCAGTCGACATCCTCCACATCGACCTTCTCGCCCGTCACCTTCTGGCTCAGCGCGGCCGCCATGAACGGATCAAGCGCGCCGTCGAGCACATCGTCGGGCGAGGTCGATGTGACGCCGGTGCGCAGGTCCTTCACCAGCTGATAGGGTTGCAACACATAGGAGCGGATCTGGTGCCCCCAGCCGATTTCGGTCTTGGCCTGATAGTCGCTCGACGCGGCTTCCTCGCGCCGGCGCAGTTCGGCTTCATAGAGGCGAGCCTTGAGCATGTTCATCGCGGTGGCGCGGTTCTTATGCTGCGAGCGGTCATTCTGCGACGCGACGATGATGCCCGAGGGAACGTGGGTGATGCGCACGGCGGAATCGGTGGTGTTGACGTGCTGCCCGCCCGCGCCCGATGCGCGATAGGTGTCGATCTTGAGGTCGCTTTCCTTGACCTCAATATCGATATCATCGTCGATCACCGGATAGACCCACACGGATGAAAAGCTCGTGTGGCGGCGCGCGCTGCTGTCATAGGGGCTGATGCGGACGAGGCGATGGACACCGCTTTCGGTCTTGGCATAGCCATAGGCGTTTTCACCCTTCATCAGGAAGGTCGCCGACTTGATCCCGGCCTGATCGCCTGCCTGATAATCGACCAGTTCGACCTTGTAGCCGCGCCGTTCGGCCCAGCGGCGATACATGCGGCTGAGCATTTCCGCCCAGTCCTGGCTTTCCGTGCCGCCCGCGCCGGCGTGGATTTCCAAATAGGTGTCGTAGCTGTCCGCCTCCCCCGCGAGCAGCGCCTTGATCTTGTCCTCGTCCGCCCGGTCGGCCAGCGCCTTGAGCGCCGCGACCGCTTCGTCCACCATGCCTTCATCGCCCTCGGCCTCGGCCATCTCGATGAGTTCGGCAGTATCGGACTTTTCCGCCTCGATCGCGCGGGTCGCGCCGATGGCGCTGTCGAGCCGGGTGCGCTCGCGCATTACCTCCTGCGCCTGCTTGGCATTGTCCCACAGGGTCGGGTCCTCGACGCGGGCATTGAGTTCGTCCAGCCGGCGCAGCGCGCGGTCCCAGTCGAGCGACTGGCGCAGCAGGGCAAGCGCGGCATCGATACGGTCGATATATTGCTGCGCTTCGGCGCGCATGGTCATGTCTCCAATAGGCGGCGCAAGGCCGTATGCGGCCGCTGTAGCGGGTTGCGGCCGTCTTGTCGAAAGCGGGTTACTTCGCGATACGCGGGCACTTCGTCAAGGGTCAGCCCTGCGTCACGCTTTCGAGCACCGCGGCGCGCAGTTCGGGCAGGCCCATGCCCTTCTCGCTCGATGTGGCGATGATGTCGGGATGGGCGGCCGGGCGCTTGCGGATTGCGTCGGCGGTCTGCTGCGTCACGGCGGCGAGCGCGCTCGCCTTGATCTTATCCGCCTTGGTGAGGACGATGCGGTAGCTGACCGCCGCGCCGTCCAGCATGTCGAGCATGTCGGTGTCGACATCCTTGATGCCATGGCGGCTGTCGATCAGCACCAGCGTGCGCTTGAGCGCCGCGCGGCCGCGCAGATAGTCATTCACCAGGAATCGCCATTTCTTGACCATATCCTTGGGCGCCTTGGCATAGCCATAGCCGGGCATATCGACGAGGCGGAAACGCAGCGGATCGCCCACGTCGAAGAAATTAAGCTCCTGCGTGCGACCAGGCGTATTGGATGTGCGCGCCAGCCCGTTGCGGTTGGTGAGCGCATTGAGCAGCGAGGATTTGCCCACGTTCGAACGGCCCGCGAAGGCGACTTCATTCACTGCCATGTCGGGCAGGAATTTAAGATCCGGCGCGGATTTGAGGAAGGCGATCGGCCCGGCAAAGAGCTTGCGCGCGTCCTCGATCAGGTCGGGATTGTCTTGGTCGGTCACAGCAACATCCGTTCGGTTCGAGAACCCTGAGCCTGTCGAAGGGCGAGAACCCCGTGCGCCGTTCTCGACAAGCTCGAACCGAACGGAGGTAGGCGTTGGCGCTATTTCGCCGGCACTGCGGCTGCGGGCACCGGGTGCTTGCGATAGAGCCACCATTGCTGCGCCATCGACAGGCAGTTGTTGGTGATCCAGTAGACCAGCA